>MPDF01000035.1 GCA_001874365.1 Gammaproteobacteria bacterium MedPE
ATAAATCGCGATCAATTCGCTGCAAAAACCTTCACCAAAGATCAACAGACCCTAGTTGTTAGGAGTAAATAACGATAAATAAATTCGCCTTGAAAAATCACAAACTTAGGTTGCCTCAGGTCAGTAGAGTTTGATAACCTTTGTCCAATAGTTGTAAGCTATTTTTCTTAGTCTTAATTGCGTAGTGATGTGTTTGGTACCTACCTTGTTAAGCAAAACATGAGATAAATTTTTTGGTTAGGCTGTTTATTTAAGGGGCCGCATGGAAAGGTTTAATCGTTTATATACATTTGTCATACTTATTATCATGAGTATTGTTTTCTCTAATGTGGTTCAAAGTGAGCCTCTTAAAGGAACTAACAAGCAAATAGTAAATGTTGGCTTTATGAGCTCTATAAAACGAGTAGATGAAGGTAAATATGTCGGTGCGCTGCCGGATATCATGCGAATGATTACGTCTGAGCTAAATTATGATGTAAAGCTGCAAGCAATGCCGATTAAGCGATTGTTAAAGTCATTAGAAGCTGGAAGGCTTGACGTTGTGATTGGGTTGTTTAAACGTCAAGAGCGAGAAGTGTATGCTGATTACCTTTCTTTGCCAATAGGCTGGGTTTGTGCCAATATTTTTGTCCCTGCATTGCCTAACCAAAAAATTTCGGGTTCACCCGCTTCGTTTAGCAAAAAGCGTATCGGTATGTTACGCGGTGCCAATTGGGGACAAAAATTAGCGGATGTTTTTAGTGAACATCAAATTATGAAAACTGATGTCGCTAGTTATACCGTGTTAGCCAAGATGCTCGACAAAGGACGGTTTGATGCTGTTGTTGCAAGTAATGATGCATTTCAATCCGCTGCCAACCAGTTAGATTTAAAGCATCAGTTTGTTAATTTTCCATTGTCTAATACAAATAGTCTTGCCATGTATATTTTAGTGTCTAAACACAGTAAATTTGCGCAAGAGGCTCAATTAACTAGTAAATTTAATCTTGCTCTTGATACATTGACGAAGAATGACTCGATTCGTCAAATTTATCGCCGTCACAATAAAACATTTGATGAGCATTGCATAAAGTAATCATCATTACGAAAGGGAATACAGTTCATGGAACGTTTAGCGAATCTTCTTAAGCAGCCTAAAACACAGGTTGACTCGCTTATTGGATGGCTAAAAAGTATTCATCATCGATTGTGGTCGGGTATTGGACAATTAAATACGCCGCAAAAGCTTTATGGTCTAGCGCTCATTTTACTGAGCCTTCCCGATACCAATTGGCCGCTGGTCTGTATTTTTACCTTGCTTGCTTTAGGGTTAGAGTTTTGGCCTCGATTCACGCGGATCTGGCATTCGTTATTAGGAAAATCTTGCCTACTATTCTTCTATGCAATCGTTGCTAACTTCGCATTGGTGAGCGCTGCGTCTATTGTTAATGATGTCTCTGGTATTGCTGCTGAACACCTACCGTATACTCATAACTTAGTCATTTTGATGTATTTACCAGTGTGGATTATTGGATTCACGTTCCTCGCTTTACTCTTCCTGCAAGTATTGTCTCCGCTTTACATTCTTGCGATTCTGATACTTAGACCTTTCGGCATTCGAGCGGTTAAATTTCTTAGCCAATCTAAATTCCCTGTGTTGACAACGTTAGTTCGTATGGGACTTTCTTTAGTACTCTTGATGCAGTTAATAGCATTGAATGAGAAAAACTTTGTCGATCTTAGTAAACAATTAAATGGTGTATTAGATGGTGTCGTACAAGATACAAAACGAAGTCAATTAGCCCAAGATAACACCGTTCAAGAGCCGGAAATTCAAGAAAACGACAATGGCGACTTAAAAAGCGAATTATTACCTCAGCAAGAAGCATTACCAAGGCAAGTTGATAATGACATGAATGAAGTTGCATCTCTATCGAGTGAATTAGGGGATAGCGCATTTGGCATTCAGTTAAACACTGATGAGCAAGAACAACAGATGTCAATTTATTATAGTTATCGTGATGTCGTGCTGGTGAGTCTCAATTCATTTATTTACGCCCTTGAAGCAGATAACTTTTCGCGTTGTCAATTTGAAGCCCCTTCTCGAGTTGTTGAAATAAACGATTATGAAATGTTAACGGTTACACCTGATAACACGGCGGATTATGGCTTTAGTTATAAAGTAGAGCCGTGTCATTCTGTTGGTATTCATCAATCGACGAATGTTAAATAGATTGATAATCGAAATATTTAGTCACAGTTTAACCGCAGAATTAACATTAATTTACGTTACAATGTAGTCACATTTTTAAGTGATCACAATTAAATAACTATAATGATAAATTCCTCTGTTTTTTCATCTAAAAAGATTCTTTTAACGGGATGTTTGAGTGTTTTTACGCTAGCTTTTCCTCTGTCGACTTTAGCACAAGAAGTTGCGCAAGCAACGGCCAAAACGTCACAAAATCATTCAAACTATCCAGCTGCTTTCTTTAGTCAATACCAGCCACAAAACGCGTTCGACATGATAGACCGCTTACCGGGTTTTAGCTTTGACCGTGGTGATAACGCCCGTGGTTTTGGCGGTAATGCTGGTAATGTTTTAATCGATGGCGCACGACCAACGTCAAAGTCGGGTGGTTTGGTTGGCGCTTTAAAACGTATTCCAGCTGAGCAAGTCGAACGCATTGAAATTATTCGTGGTGGTGTCAGTGCAGGCGATGCGGCGGGGCAGTCAGTGGTAGCTAATGTTATTAAGCGCACGGATGTAACCTCTGGCACTTGGGCACTTAAATTTCGCCGCGCTCCTTATGGCGATCCAAAACCAAATATTGAAGCCGCTATTAATACGAACTTAGGTGAGTGGGAAGCGGTTGCTGATATCGATGTTGGTTATGGACCTGGTTTTAGAAAAGCCATCATTAATAGCTATGATAAAAATAATGCATTAGAAGAGTCTGCTTATGAAGAGCGTGAAAACCTAGGACGTTTTTCATTTACCAATGGTCAAATCTCACGAGATTTTGCGCTGGGAAAATTAACGTTAAATGGGCGGCTAGGCAGTGATAAATGGACTAATGATCAGTTTCGTAACTATTTTAAACAACGAGAAGTCGGCGATAGTGAACCTGACTATGTATGGGAACTGGATCAAATTAATCGTTTCAGAACGGGTGAGTTTGGCATTGACTGGGTGCAAAAGTTTGACGATTGGAAATGGCATAGTCTAGCACTAGGAAAAATCGAAGATCGTAAAAATATGAGTACTTCAATTACGAGTGAACAAGGTACGGTAACTGGAAATAATGTTTATCAAAGCGACAGTTATGACAGCGAGTACATTATTAGAAACACGTACGGATACGGCGGTAGCAATAAATTTAAGCCTGAATTTGGCCTTGAAATAGCACGAAATTATTCAGATAAGAAATCTACACCTTATACGGATGGCGTGCAAGGCACCTTAAGTGATGTTCAAGTGACTGAACAAAGGGGGGAGATTTTCGCGAGTTTTGTATACATCTATAGTGATAAGCTGACAATTGATGGTGGATTGACTGCTGAGTTTTCTAAGATTGAATCAGAAGGTGATGGTCAGAAAAGTAAAAACCTTAATTTTATAAAACCAAGATTAACGGGTAATTATAAAGTAAATAACGATATGAATATCGTTATTACTGCCGAGCGAGAAGTAGGTCAACTGGACTTTGATGACTTTTCAACAAGTAATTCTGCTGAAGAAGATCGCAATACGTCAGGCAATACTGACTTAGAACCAGAACAAACAACCAACTTCTCACTGTCCTATGAATGGAATTACAGCGAGAAAGGAAGTTTTAAGGTTAAGGCGACTCACAAGTGGCGAGATGATGAATTGGAAGAAATTCGTTTAGATAATGGTGAGTATGCGCTTGGCAATGCTGGCACATCTAAGATTTGGGGAGTCGATGTTTCGCTAAATATTCCGACTGATGGCTTTCTTGATAATGGCTTATTAGAAGTGTCCTATGAACATGAGGGCTCTGAATTCCACGATAAGATTATTGGTCGTCATCGTCCAACAAGTGGTGATGTACCACATGAAGTTAATGTGAGTTTTCGTCAAGATTTGGTTGAACATAAGTTTGCGTGGGGCTTTAGATATTGGAGTGAGTTTGAAGACACTGCTTATCGCGTTGATGAGATAACAAGCTTTGAAGGGAATCACCGCGGTTTAGTCTTTGTTGAAACCACTTATTTTGACAACTATAAAGTTCAGCTAGAGGTCAATAGCGTCAATGTTGCCAAATATACCCGTACCCGCGAGTTTTATGAAGGTGATCGCAATGGTGAATACAATGGGTATGAAGTGTCTAATCGTCGCCGAGAGCCAGAGTACAAATTATCAATTTGGGGCACTTTCTAAGTTGATAATGTAAACGAAGAGGAGCCAAACAGCTCCTCTTTTTTTATCTAGAAATAAGCACTTAACGCTGCTTCAAAGCATTTGATATCGCTTATATAGAATGGCGACGCGTTTCACATAAGCCGTCGTTTCTTTATACGGAGGAATCCCTTTGTATTTTGTAACGGTAGAAGGGCCGGCATTATATGCCGCCGTGGCAAGACTGATATCACCATTAAATCGATTGAGCATTTTTTTCAAATAATGGGCACCGCCATGGATGTTCTCAGACACATCAAAGGGGTTATTCACACCTAAATAGTTAGCCGTTTCTGGCATGAGTTGCATTAGCCCTTGAGCACCGACTTTTGAAATTGCATTTGGATTAAATGCAGACTCTGCGTGAATGACAGCCTTGATTAATGCGCTATCGACGTTGTATTTTTGGGCTGCATTGTCCACTATTGTTTGATATTTTTTGTAGAGTGGGATTTTTTTCCAATTCACTAACGAATTACTATTACAGGCGTAACAATCAAATTTTAGCGTTTGAAAGTTATCAACTCTAGGTTTTAAATCGCTAAAGACTACGGTGCCGTCGGCCCGACGATATTTATATACTTGCTCGGTGGCGCTAACTGTCGTGATGAAAAAAACAGCGACAGTGCAAAATGTAATAGATGAAATTGACAAGTAATCTACTCTTTATTCGTTAATTTAGACCCAATCTCGCCGTTTTTATGCGAGGCCTTTCTTAGTTTTCATGATTGAAGAGGAAAAGTCACTGATAATTTATTATCATAAGTGCCAACATTTCTTTTCGTTTCATCAGTCACAAAAGGCAACAATGCTTCGTTTATCCCATTTTAATAAGCACACCATTAAAGGTGATGTGTTTGGTGCACTTACTTCAACCATCGTTGCGCTGCCATTTGCGCTGGCATTTGGTATAACGTCTGGTGCTGGTGCAAGTGCAGGCATATATTGTGCCATTATCACTGGCTTCTTTGCATCACTGTTTGGTGGGACTAATGTGCAGGTATCGGGTCCTAATACTGGGTTAACCGTTGCTATGGCCGCTATTCTAACGAGTTTTGTTGCGCAGTCACCTGATAATGGCTTAGTCGCTGCTTTCACCGTTGTCAGCTTAGCGGGGTTGTTCCAGATGGCGTTTGGATTATTGAAGCTTGGTAAATACTTTACCCTAGTCTCTTATCCTGTTATTTCTGGGTTTACTTCTGGCATCGGTGTGTTGATATTGTTGTCGCAAGTGGAGCCCTTATTTGGCGTGCCAATTGGTCAATTATTCGAACAAGCCACCGTGTTGAATCACACTAATATTGCGATAGGCTTATTGTGTTTGGGCTTGGTTTATTTTTGGCCAGCAGCATTAAACAAATATGTACCAGGCAGTATCGCAGCTCTTGTGTTAGCAACGACTTACTTTCTCATTAGCGATGTCAATATTCCCGTGGTTGGTGCTATTTCGAGTGGCTTACCATCTTTTACATGGCCAGTATGGGACAGTGAACTAGCTGGTGAAATGATTAAATCTGCACTATTGATTGCCACGTTGTCTACCCTTGACTCACTGATGACGTCACTAACAGTTGATAGTATTACTAAAGACTTTCACGACTCTGATCAAGAGCTCGTAGGTCAAGGGATTGGTAATACGATTGCGGGGCTCTTTGGTGCATTACCTGGCGGCGGCGCAACGATGAGAACTGTGAGCAACTTACGTGCTGGTGGTACAACGCCGTTATCAGGCATGCTCCATGCCGCTTTTATTTTACTCATTGTCAATTGGGGCGGGGAGTATACTGCATTCATTCCTTCGGTGGTTTTAGCTGCAATACTAATGAACGTCGGCTTGAATATTATAGATTGGCGTTTTTTAAAGCGGCTGCATCAAGTACCATTATTTAGCGCCGGATTGATGCTATCGACAATGGTGATGTCGGTCGTATTTGACTTAGTGACGGCCGTGTTAATTGGTGTCTTTGTGGCGAATTTAGTCACTATTCGTCGATTATCTGAAATTCAGCTAGACAATTTAAATTTACTCACCGGCACAGATAATAGCTTATCTGTCACCGAGAAAGCGCTTGTAACTCGCGTAGAGAAAACCGCAACCTTACTCGATATCTCTGGCCCTATTGGCTTTGGGGTGGCACGTGGCTTAAAGCAATGTGTTTCTGACAGTGAACATCAAATATTATTGATCAATTTCAGTCGAGCGCGTTTTGTGGGCATTACCAGCACTATCGCGATTGAAGAAATAATTATTGATTCAGAACAGCAAGGCCAACAAGTGCTACTTAGCGGCGTTTGCGATAGGGTCATTCAAGATTTTAATAAATTAAAGCTACTCGATAAAATCGATTCAAAGCATATCTTTGCTACTCGCGAGCAAGCACTGCATTATATTAATGACAACTTTCAAAGCCCTGGTTAATGGCTTGAGGAGAAAAGTCATGACGACCAAATAGTGCATGATGTGACGCGATGATCTTTGCAACTGATTCCTGCGCAGTACCTTTCGAAATGGCCATACACATTGGGTACAGTGTATGGTCATAAATAAGTAGTTCTTTTTTAACAAGATGATGCGATAAATTATTGCTTTTAAAATACTCGATGAGTTGTTCTTCAGACTGTGCAATATAATCTAAACGGCCATTGAGTAATTTATCGATATTTGTGGCGTCATAGACGGTTGAGTCTAAGCTAAAATTGCTGTCTTGATGATGCTTTAAAATGTATTGATGTAACATACTGTCTTTTACGACACCAATGACCTTGCCGCTAGTTTGCGCGAATGTATTTATATGTAAATCTTGGCGTGAAGCTAATCGAAAAAGATACATATTTCGAGATGATGCGATAGGACATACCCAGTGAAAGTCTTTTTTTCTATTTGGGATTTTATAAATCGGGAATATAACGGCATTGTTGGTTGTTTTTGCTGAGCGATATGCGCGATTCCATGGCATAGAACGAACTTTATAATCAAGCTCTGTGTGTTTAATAATATCTAGTCCATTCTTATACATCGGGTGACGACTTTGTTTGACTGGATTCATCTCTGTCATGATCGTCATTTCAGGCCCATTAGTGGCGGCGGCACTTTCGCTAATCAAGCTAAAAGTAATTGTAAAAAGAAATGCAATGAAGTGAGTAAGAAAACACCGTTTCATTAGTTACCTCTCATTTATTCACCTACTGTTAAGTTAGCGTAATCATGAATCATTGCCAATGATTATTCACACAATAAACGCTGTAGAATAACTAAAAGGTAGACTAATGTCGGTCTATTAACTTAAGTGTTTACCAGTAAGATGGGAAGAATATTTGGTTAACCAAGCGCACGACAAGTCCAAAGATCAGGATAACCACACCGAGTCTGTAATATTTAAACTCATCCATGGTAAATCCGTCTTTTAATTTATTAACCATAACGCGCCACACACTGCCATAGTCTTTGGTGCGTTGGGTATATTTAAATAGGGCAGTTAAAACAAGTCCTATACCGAGGATAAATGCTGCAGGCTCTAAATAGCCAAATAGTGTCATCATAAAATTGACTCACAATAATTAACGGTTGTTTGAATAGTTATAGGGCGTTTTATCCCTTCCTATTTTCGACTATATCGTAATTTTGTTCGCGATGAACTACGACTAACGTGGCATGGAAAGGCAATGACTGAAGATATCGAAATTAAAGAAATAAAGCGTTTTCTACAAACACTAATACCATTTGATTCGCTGTCGCCTAGTGCGCTTAGTAAGGCGGCTACTGGCTTGAGTATTAAATACTTTAGCAGTCAAACTAAGCATGTAGAGATAGATTACAACAATCCAAATTTATATATTGTGCGCACAGGCGCCTTTGAAATTCGTAATAAGCGGCAAGAACTAATCGATCGTTTGGGTGAAGGCGATTATTTTGGTTTTCAATCGTTATTAACCGGACAAAGCGTCGATAATCAAGTACCGATCCTTCAAGACGGGTTGGTATATCTTATCGACCAACCGTTGTTTAGTCAGTTGTGTAACGACAGTGTGGACTTTGAACGCTTTTTTAACCGCGCACACGCCAAGCGGTTAACACATTCGTCAGTCACCGTTGATGATAAAGTACCCGTCAATCTTACCGTTAAACACCTTGTTCATCATAGTGTTATTTCGATGACGTCAGATAACCGCGTTGAACAAGCGGCGCGTTTGATGAGTGAGCATCGAATATCGTCATTGCTCATTATCGACAATGAAGCGCTAATTGGTGTACTCACCGATCGTGATTTGCGCTCTCGCGTGTTAGCACAAGGTTTGGATGGTCGCACGACCATTGAAACTGTCATGACAAAGTCACCTATTTGTATCGATATTAATGCATTGGCATTTGAAGCCTCATTATTAATGTCGACACATAATATTCATCATTTACCTGTCCTGAGTGAAGAGAAAGTGGTTGGCATGATAACCACAACGGACATTATTAGAAGTCAGAATAACCAACCCATATTTCTCATTGGTGAAATAGCACGCGCCACCTGTGTAGATAGTTTAGTGAATATTAGTAAAAAAATTCCCGAATTATTGCAAAGTATGATTGCATCAGATGCGCGAGCAGAAGAAATTGGTCGAGTGCTAACACTGGTGTCTGACTCATTGACGCGCCGGTTATTGATATTGGGTGAAGAAAAATTTGGCAAGGCACCGATGGCTTATAGCTGGATTGTTTTTGGCTCTCAAGGGCGTATGGACCAAACGGCAGGCAGCGACCAAGACAATGGCATGATATTACAACGTGAGCCAAATGATGATGAAGCTCGCTATTTCAAGTGTCTTACTGAATATGTTTGCGGCGCTCTTGATGCTTGCGGATACGTGTATTGTCCCGGTGATATCATGGCACAGACTGATAAGTGGCGCGTTGATCTGTCGAGTTGGAAGAGCTATTTTGACCATTGGGTAAATACACCGTCACCTCAAGCGCTGCTTAATGCATCAATCTTTTTCGACATGCGTTTACTCACGGGCGATCAACAGTTGTTTGATGAACTACAACATTTTGTAAATGGCGCGACCAAAGGCAATCAAATATTTATTGCGTCGATGGCAGGATTAGCGGTTTCAAGTACGCCGCCGTTAGGATTTTTTGGGAAATTTGTATTAGAACGTGACGGTGAAGAGAATAAAGTGCTAGATCTTAAACACCGCGGCGTTGCTTTAATCAACGACATTGTTCGAGTTTATGCGTTGCATGAGGGGCTGTCACAAGCGAATACCCAACAGCGATTAAACCAATTGTTAGGTCGTAAAATTCTAAGCAAAAATGATGTTAAGAGTCTAAAAGATGCCTTGGAGTTTATTGCTGACTTACGTCTTAAAAACCAAGGCGAACAATATTTAGCGAATAAGCCAGCCACTAACTTTCTCAAGCCCAAAACAGTATCTAGATTACTGCAACATCAATTAAAAGAAGCCTTTGAAGTGGTACATGGTGCCCAAAAAGGACTGCAATCTAAGTTTACGCGAGGCATGTTTTGAATTTTAAACGCCTCATTGCAACCGCAGTAAGAAAACGCTTAGCAAGTAAAGCTAACGTGCCTGTTGTAATAGAATTTATTAAGGCCTTGCCTGATTTATCACGTGCATTTGAATGCAGTGAGTTACTGGCTGTTGATCTTGAAATGACAGGATTGGATGCCAAGGAACATGAAATTATTAGCATCGGTTGGGTGCCGATAATTCATGGCGAAATTAAGTTGGCACAAGCCAGAAACTTACTCATTACGCCAAGTAAGAGCGTTGGAGATAGTGCAACAATTCACGGTATTCACGATCGTGATTTGGCCGATGCAATGTCATTAGAGCAGGCGTTGGAAACGTTGCTCGTTGCCTTGAAAGGTAAGGTCATGGTTGGCCACCATGTGTCTTTAGATGTGGCATTTTTACGTCAAGCTGCAAAATGCATTTATCATCATAGTTTACCATTTAGTGCCATTGATACGCTTCAGATAGAAGCCGCTCGATTGGCGCGGCAAGGTGAACACTTTGATAAGCAATTGTTACGCTTAAATAATAGCGCCGATCGATATGGTTTGCCTAGCGGTGATGCGCACAATGCACTCGGTGACGCATTGACCACTGCACAACTTTTATTAGCACAGGTCGCCGCCATAGGCGGAGCGCATTTGTCTTTAAAACAGTTGTTAAAATTCAGTCACTAAAGCCTCACTTTCGTTTCTAATTCTTTTATTTTCTTGCTATTGTCTAATAAGAATTTGAAAGCATTGAGGGTGTGATATGACAAAGATGTTAGACGCTGCTTGGCATACGTGGATAGATGATAATCTTGCACGAGGATGTGACAAAGGTGAACTCCGCGATATTCTATTTAAAGAAGGGTTTAGCCAAGAGCAAGTCGATAAAGCAATTGCTCCACAGCATTTTTTAAATCCGCAGAAGACAAAGCACATAGCGAAGCAAGAGCTTGCTGATCGGCATGATGGCGCTGATTACCAAGCGTTAGCCAATATTTCATTGGTTAGCTTACCAAGCCCAAAAATCAAAGCATTTGATAATTCATTGATGCAACTGTTTCTTTGGGACGACTTTCTATCGGCAGACGAGTGTGAAACGTTGTTAACGATTATCGGTGATAATCTGCGTCCCTCAACGGTGACCCAATTCAATGGTGATGATGCCTTTAGAACGAGTTCTACGTGTGATTTATCGCTTGTTGATAATGACTTTATCACTGAAATTGATCAAAAGATCGCGGATGCACTAGGTATCAACAAGTCATTTTCAGAGGGCATTCAAGCGCAACGATATCAAGTTGGTCAACAATTTAAAGCCCATACTGACTATTTTGAGCCACATACGAATGAGTACCTACAGTTTGCCCAACGTGAAGGGCAACGTACTTGGACGTTCATGATTTATTTACAGGACACTCCACAAGGCGGCGGTACTAAATTCGTTGACTTACGCCATACATTTTACCCCAAAGCAGGTCAGGCGGTAATATGGAATAATTTGGATGAAAATGGCTTCCCTAATCCACATACAATACATCACGGTATGCCAGTGGAAGAAGGCGAAAAGATTATTATTACTAAATGGTTTAGAGCGAAAGGGGCAGGGGACATGTTTTGTTAGCCCCACCTCAACTCGACGTAATTTCTATAGGTTAGCTATTGCATTGATCAGACAGTCGGATACAACTTGCAAAATACTGTCTGACAAATTAAAAGAATTATTAATACCTGTTTACTTAGTTTTTGTTACTTTTTGCAAGTTCCCATATCTTTGGACAACTCAGTGACGAAAAGGCCATTTTTATCCAAATAGCGATAAACCATTATTACGTTTGATTCAATGAACGGGGATAATCCTGTATTTGAACACAGGTTGCCAATTACATTCTCTTTCAATCGCCCATGTAACGTGTTCACATCAAGTTGGTCATTGGTATAGTTGACGAGTGTATTGGTGTAAATAATGTAATTTAGCATGGTGGCCGCAGAGTCTAAACGCGTCTCTTTATCTAGCATTTTAGCGCCAGCATCATTGATATGTTTGACAGCTAACGTTAAGTTTTTGGCCAGTTCTCTTTGAGATTCATTCAATGCAGCATGTGTAGAAAATGATGAAATGGTTATGAGGAATATAAACAATGCTTTCATGACTCAATTTCCTTAAACGCTATTTAGCATCTTGCTGTGCGTTATGGGCATCAACTAAATCAATAAGATCTTGTGCACTGCCTAAAATGTGTTCCTTTAGCACGCGACAAGCACCGTCAATGTCGCGTTTCTCGCACAGTGATAATATTTCTTGATGTTGTTGCTCTGCACGAGGAATACCGCCTTTTTGCATCAAGTGTAATCGAATATAACGATCGCAATTTGAGTTAAGGTTTTGAACAATTTCCATGGTATTTGGGCGATCTGCTGCTAGGTAAAGGCTCGTATGAAATTGAGTATTTAAGTCGCTCCACAGGTTGCTCGAATTGGCATGATGAAATGACTCTTCAAGTTGTTGTAACATTTCTCGCGAGTTTTCAATATCTTGAGCAGTCATTTTTTCAATCGACTTTGCTAATAAATCTGTTTCTAATAAAGCTCTTAATTCAAATAATTCACGTACTTGTGAGCTAGATAATTGCGCCGCAGTGGCTCCTTTATGAGCTTCGAATTTGACTAAGCCTTCTGCTTCTAATTGCAGTAATGCCTCTCTGATTGGAATTCTACTGACGTTGAGTTCAGCGGCTAACGCGCTTTGGCGAAGTGGGGTACCAGCTTTGATATCACCAGATAGGATGCGTTCTCTTAACACTTCAACAACCACTTGGGTGCGGGTTTTATGGACGATTTGAGAATTGTTATTCATTATAGTTATCAGTCGATTGCCATTTTTTACGGTTACTATTCATAGTAGACCTTTTTGAGGCAAAAGATAAGGACAAGATAACTAAAAAGAGGCGATAAGTGCCTCTTTTTGATTATATCGTATATTAATCCGACGAATAAATTCGCTTATACGATCACTTGTGGATGGGTTGCGCCGTCTTTAATTTCTTCAGGTTGAAGCGCCGTTGGCATGTTTTGTAAACAGATAGGGCGCATGAAACGATTGATTGCTTGACTGCCTACCGATGTTGTTTGTGGAGCAGTAGACGCTGGATATGGTCCGCCATGCTGCATTGAGTGACATACTTCAACACCCGTTGGGAGTTGATTAAACATTAGACGCCCAACACTTTGCGCAATATCATCAACTAAATCAATGTAATCAAGTAATTCATCATCATTGCCAAATACACTCGCCGTCAATTGACCTGATAATGACAAAGCAAATTCATTCATTTGTTCATCATTGTCGCAAATGACGATGAGCGCACAGGGACCAAATACTTCTTCTTGCAAGGCTGGCTGAGCGATAAAATCGCTTGCTGAAACGCGAAATGCGTTCGCTGAACTTTGACAACCGCCACTCGCTGCGGCGCCGCTCGCAAGATGAGTTAATGATGGATTCGATAACAAGGTGTCCACCTGTCGATTATAAGTTTGCGCAATGCCTTTGGTGAGCATGGTGCCTGCTGGTGCTTCACTAATCGCGTTAGCGAGGGTTGCTAAATAATCTTCAAGCCCTTTTGAATTTTGAACAACAACGAGCCCTGGCGATGTACAAAATTGGCCGTGGCCCATTAGCATCGAAGCAACTTGATTCGTTGCTAGGGCGACGGCGTCGCTCGCCAGCTTTTGTGGCAGGATAAATTGAGGATTAATACTGCCAAGCTCGCCGAAAAATGGAATCGCTATTGGACGCTCCTGAGTCAGTTTATTGAGGATGTCGCCGACTTTTTGTGACCCTGTGAAACCAACGGCTTTGACTTGCGGATGTTGCACCAATTGCTGAGCGACTTGTGGCGTTGTTGATTGCACCATATTAAACACACCAGTTGGCATGTCACAGGTGTCTATTGCGCGTTTAATCGCATAACTAACCAATTCAGTGGTGGCCGGATGGGCCGGATGACCTTTGACAATAACACTACAGCCTGCCGCCAATGCTGATGCGGTGTCGCCACCTGCGGTTGAAAAGGCGAGCGGGAAATTACTTGCACCAAAGACAACAACTGGCCCAAGTGGCACATTGGTTAATCGGCTATCCCCCTTTGGTAATGGTTGACGTTCTGGTTGCGCATGGTCAATAAATACAGGGCTAATCGGGTTAAGCAAATTATTGGCAAATGCACGAAGCTGGCCGCATGTTCGGCCGCGCTCGCCTTCAATACGCATTTGTGGAAGTGCGGTTTCACTCATTGCTGCATGCACTAATTGCTCGCCAAGGTTTTCAATCTCAGTAGCGATGGCATTGAGTAATGCTGCACGCTGGGCCGCGCTTTTACGGCGGTATTGACGAAAAGCGTCATGGGCACTAGCGACGGCACTATTTGCATCCTCAGCACTTGCGTCGAAGAATGTCCACGGATTAACATCGTCCGTACTTGGGTTGGCACTGGCGAATGTCGCTGCTGTACTGTTAACCCATTGCCCATTAATTAGATGCTTACCTGTAATCTCAATCATGCGATTTCTCTCTTAGTAATGTTAGTTGCTCTCAATTGTATATACCCAAGCTCTGAAACATGCATCTTCATGTGGCTTGGGTATAAATACAATTGACGTTATATGACCTGAAATCCCATGGCGTAGGGATCTTCATCGTCAACGATTATTTGGTTAAAACCTGTGACACGTGCCCAGCCTTGAATACTGGGCATAATGGCTTGGAATTTACCAACCTTGGTCACTGATTCAATTTTTCCGACAAATTGGCTGCCGATGTAACTTTCATGGACGTAGTTATCGCCTTCTTTTAACAATCCTTTGGCAAAGCGTTGAGCCATACGCGCACTCGTTCCGGTGCCACAAGGGGATCTATCAATTGCTTTATCACCATAGAAGACGGCGTTGGCACCATCACTGCCATCACTTTGCGTACAGCCAGTCCATAATAAGTGGCTAATGCCATTGACGGTTTCATCATCGGGATGAATACAGCTTAATTGTTCGTTCGCTGCTTTTCTAACGATGTTGCTCCAATGAATGATTTCACTGGCGCTCCAATGCTCAATACCTGGAAAGTTTTCTTGAGGCTCTACGATGCAATAATAATTGCCACCATAGCTAATATCTACGGTTAGTTGCCCAAGCTCTGGCACCTCGATGACTTTATCTCGATGCGCAAGATAACTGGCGATATTGTAAATTTTTACCCACTCGACTTTATTATTTGTTTGCTGATATTCGATACGTATTTGACCAGCAGGTACGTCGATAATTAGTTGACCGGGGGTCTTGGGCGTTAATAAACCTTGCTCAATTGCACTTGTAATAGTGCCAATAGTGCCATGGCCACACATCGGTAAGCAGCCACTGGTTTCTATAAATAAAATACTAGCATCACTGTTGTTTGAGCAAGGCGGATATAAGAATGAGCCAGACATCATGTCATGTCCACGAGGTTCAAACATTAACGATTGGCGGATCCAATCGTGATTCGCTAAAAAGTCCTGTCTTTTTTCACTCATGGTTTGTCCCTTTAGATGAGGGTGGCCACTCGTGACAAGGCGGACTGGGTTGCCGCAGGTATGGGCGTCAACGCAAAAAAAAGTGCCTTTTTTCATTGTTAGGTTCCTAGACAATAAAGCTGAGCACGGTAATCCGTCTCAGCCCTGACTGTTTTATTATTGTTATCTTTATTAGGCAGTATTAGTCCAACATCAACATAGATAAGTCGATGCGTGTCGCTAGAGCACCTGCCTGTTATTCATGGATAATAACCGTTGTTCTACAGTGAAAATACGGATTAGTAATTGTATCCATTGTCCAATTTAGATATATTGTATACAATTTTGAGGCGTTGCCAAGCCTTAAACGTAAAATTGGTAATATTGAATAATGTTAAAACATTAGGGGCTGTTGATGTCATACGAACGACAGCTCCTAAGATATTGGATATAAGAGGTTTTTAATGAAAGTAGAGGTAGAACAGTTCAGCCATTTCAAGCATTTTCACACCATCGATGCACATACTGAAGGCGAGCCACTGCGTATTATTACCGGTGGTTATCCAGAAATTATTGGCAGTACCATGTTAGAGAAACGCCGATACTTACAAGATAACCTAGACCAATATCGTCAGATTTTGATGTTTGAACCCCGTGGGCACGCAGATATGTACGGTGTGCTGGTCACTGAATCTGTTACTCCTAATAGCGATTTTGGCGTGCTTTTTTTACATAATGAAGGTTACAGTAGCATGTGTGGCCATGGCATCATTGCGGTATGTAAGGTTGCGGTTGAGATTGGCCATATTAAACCATCGTCATTTCCACATCAGATTAATATTGATAGCCCCGCCGGCTTGATTGCTGCGACGATTGATAAAAAAGCAAACGGTGAGCTTGATGTTTGGTTTGAAAATGTCGCTTCTTATGCACATGCGCTAGATTGCCAAGTTGAGGTTGCAGGGTTCGGGGCGGTAAATTATGACATTGGTTTTGGCGGTGCTTATTACGCCTATGTTGATGCAGACGCTATTGGTGTGAGTTGCAGTCCCAGCAATGTGAATCAGCTGATTGATCTAGGACGACGTATTAAATATGCGGTGATGGAAAGCATTGAGATTAAACATCCTCGTGACGAAGACTTAGGCTTCTTATATGGCACTATTTTCTATTCTTCAAAGACAACACAGCCTGACGCTCATTCTCGCCATGTGTGTATATTTGCTGAAGGTGAGGTTGATCGAAGTCCAACGGGAACTGGGGTTGCTGGCCGCATTGCTTTATTACATGCCAAAGGCGAAGTTGTTCATAAACAGCAAATTACCATCGAGAGTATTGTGGATGGTCAGATGAAAGTATCTGCACTGCCTTGTGATAAGTTTTATCAGTTCGATGCTGTGACGCCTAAAGTTCATGGCCGTGCATGGATAACTGGTATTCACCAATTTATGCTCGATCCGACAGATATTTTTCAGCGTGGTTTTATCTTGCGATAAATAGGTAGATTTTTAAATGCAATTAACACAGCGGGTTGCGGTTATTGGTGGTGGGGTTGTTGGTATAAACACTGCTTATCAGTTACAAAAGCAGGGATTTGACGTGACTATTTTCGAGCCGAATGAAATCGCTAGCGGCGCGTCATTTGGTAATGCGGGACATTTCGCGACAGAACAAGTATTTCCATTGGCTGATCCAGCATTGTTGCTGCAAGTCCCTAAAATGTTGTCTGATCCCCTAGGGCCATTTCGCATAAAAACGCGTTATTTACCCAAGGTCATGCCGTGGTTTACTCGATTTTTACGGCAAATGAGCTTAGACAATCGCCAATCAAATACGCGTCATATAAAGGCATTAAACGACGTCGCAATTGATGCATGGAAGCGCGTCCTTAATGACGCTTGTGCAACTGAGTTACTGGTGTTAAAGGGATCGTTATTAACCTTTGAACACATCGAGCAAGACAAGATTGATGAGATGCTTAATGCATTTAACGTGCAAGGTGTAAACGCAGAATTTGTAAGCGGTAAGGCACTGTTTGACTTAGCACCGCAACTTGATGCATGTATTCAAGGCGCTATTTACTTTACTGAGGTAGGCCACACGCCAAATCCTCAAGCGTTAGCGGCGTCAATTAGCGATTTATTCATCCGTTTAGGCGGAAGTATTATCAGTGAAAAGGTCATAAATATTACTGACGAACCTCGACCTATTGTCACTACCGAGCAGTCAGATCAAGCATTTGATAAAATTGTCATTTGCGCTGGTGCATTTTCAAAACCATTGGTGAAACAACTGGGGTATCGTGTGCCATTAGAAACTGAGCGTGGTTATCACCTGATGTTGCCAATTCACGTTGATCTCGATTGTCCAATTGCATCAAGCGATAGAAAGTTCATTATGACACCAATGTCTTCAGGATTGCGGTTAGCTGGCACCGTTGAATTTGCTGGAAATGATGCAAAACCCGATTATCAACGCAGTGATATGTTACTCACACACGCTAAAGCAATGTTAAGTAAAGTGCAGTGCCCACAGCTTCATGAGTTAACACTGACACAACTAAACGAGGAAGCACGTTGGATGGGGCGACGACCGTCATTGCCAGATTCATTGCCCGTTATGGATAGAAGTCCTCATAATCCCAGTGTTTTCTTCAATTTTGGCCATCAGCATCTAGGACTTACTTGGGGGGCTGTCTGTGGTGAATTAATGGCGCAGCTAATAACCAATGAGCATCCATCGATTGATTTAACACCCTACCGTATTACGCGTTTTTAGCAGTTTGTGCGTTTGATTAGTGAAATAATGCGTATTTGTGCGTAAACTACCGAAAAATTTTTGCTGGATAGTTTTATGAATACGCCATTTCAATTTAACACCTCGTTTAAACTTGATAAAGCCCACTTTGCCCAATGCTTCGATGACTCAGTGCCTGAGCGCACTGCGGTTCAAAAATATCGCAATGCGGCAATTTTAGCGGTAGTGGGTGTTTTGTTGCTGCTGGTTGTCGGCACTAATCAATATGCAGCATTCTTTGTTGTTGCTTTAGCAGCGGTTGAGGCACTCAGTGTTTACTACAAACGCACGTGGTGGCTGTGGCGACAAATGCTGTCTAAAGCCTATAATCATAATGTTGATCTAATCGTTGACGATGAAGGAATTACAACGAAATCTTTTCATGTTAATAGTCAACTTAACTTTGTTGATGTTACAGATCTTAAGCAGAGTGAAACGGGGTTGATGCTAACCCACAAAGCGGGTGTTAGTTATATTTCTAAGCACTGTTTGTCAGACGAAGTCATTAGTTTTATCACAGATAAAGTCGCTTCTTAGTATCAATCCGTATTGAGTACTGAACACGTCATTGTTTTGTCATAAAAAGAATGGAAAATTTAGCTGTTTAAAATTGTAGCGAAGACAAATTTGCGCTAGTCTATGCACGTTATTTTTTATGAGAAACATTCTTATTTAAAACATTATTTTACAGCCTTACACGGACGTGATCTGCCATCACATCATACTTTCGCATGTTGATAGCGAATTACGTCTAATTAAGTTTCTGTAACGCTAATGTTTATTGATTGTCTTAATCAGTAAACATAATTAAACGCCGTAATCGTTTTGATTACGCAATGATAGAGCAGCATTTTGTTGCTCGAATTTAATATCCCCAAACATGGAGTAATAAACAATGGCAGATTGGGAACAAGAACATCAAGAAGCAACACAAGGCCCTACGGAAACTGCACCCAGTGCAAAGGGTGAAGTTGCCTTAAATAACTATCAATTTAACTTTGGTGAATACCTAAGTAAAGGTTGGAAAGTGTTTGCACAGAACATGGGTGGATTTATCGGCTTTACCGTTGTTATGATCCTTATCAATATGGTGTTAGGTATTATTCCTGTCATTGGTCAAATTGCTACCATCGTTATCGGCGCGCCATTAATGGCTGGTTATTACGTTGTTGCTCGTAAACTAATGAATGATGAATCAACGTCTTTTGGTGATTTCTTTGGTGGGTTTGATTACTTTCTACCGCTATTTTTAGCGAGCCTAGTATCATCTATCTTTATTATGATTGGTATGTTCTTATTGCTGATCCCGGGAATCTATTTAGCAGTTGGTTACATGTTCACATCACTGGTTATTATTAACCGTGAGCTTGGTTTCTTTGAAGCCATGGAATTAAGCCGTAAGCTAATTACCAAGAAATGGTTTGCATTCTTCGGTTTCTCAATTGTTATTATGTTAATCAATGTTGTTGGTCTTATGCTTTTAGGTGTAGGTCTATTATTCACATTGCCATTCACAGTATGTGCAATCGCTGTTGCATACGATGATATCGTTAACAAGCAATTAGCTGAGTAATTTTTATAGACTTGAGCATCTTTAAATTGCTTAGGTTTAATTACATAAAACCCCATCGGCAATCAGTGTCGATGGGGTTTTTTATTGCCTGTGGTTTGTTAATTGTTGCAGCGCTGATTGGCCGTGTTATGCTCTGCGCTTATACGTTGTATAGAGAATAATTAGGGTTAATTAATGAGTAAAGAACAACAATATCCCATTGGTCATGAAGGTGAAGCTTGGTTAGATTCACATAAAGCGCAGTGGTTATCGCAACAATCAATTAAGCGTAGTTTTTTTGATGATGTGATGAGTAAGGCCCACAAGATAAGCGCTGAGCCTTTGGTCAATCAGCAACTAACGCTGGTTCAATATGGTGAGCTTAGTTATTGTGATGTGATTAAAGGGGCGAGTGATTATCCGTTATTAGCGTTTAAATCTAAACATTGGGATGATACGAAAAAGACCTTGTTAGTCACTGGCGGCGTTCATGGCTATGAAACTAGTGGTGTTCACGGTGCTTTGGCGTTTGTTGAAACTGCTCATGAATTTGACAATGTTAATGTGCTGGTGGCTTTTTGTGTAAGCCCATGGGGCTATGAAACTATCAATCGCTGGAATCCCAGTGCTATTGATCCTAATCGCTCATTTTATCAAGACAGTCCAGCGCCTGAATCAGCGGCACTGATGGCGTTTGTTAAATCGCTTAACACCCCCATTGATATTCACGTTGATTTACACGAAACCACAGACACAGACAACAGTGAATTTAGACCTGCGCTTGCTGCTCGTGATGGAAAAATTAACACCAATTGGAATATTCCAGACGGGTTCTATTTAGTAGGAGATACCATTAAACCGGAGCCGGAATTTCAACGTTGTGTGATAGAGCATGTTGAGAGAGTGACTCACATTGCACCAGCCGATGACAATAATTGTTTAATTGGCGTGCCACTTGAACAATTTGGTGTCATTAACTATGCAACTGTTGAGCTTGGTTTATGCGCAGGGTTTAGTAATGCAGTGTATTGTACAACGACTGAAGTCTACCCTGATAGTCCGTTAGTTGACGACGAAAACTGCGTTGCGGCGCAGGTGGCTGCGGTTGTTGGTGCGCTTGATTACGTATTGAATAAAATACACTAATTAAAATTGAATATTGTATCCAATGTTGCAGTTGGATACACTAACCTCATTATTGATGAATAGGGCGCTTGCCCTAAATGGGGAAAGATTGTGAATAGTGATGCTAGTGAGCAAACGCTTAATGATGACCAGTTAAATCGTCAACTGAATGATTTAGCTGAGCGTTATGTTAGATTGTCACTGCGTGTCGGTCAGCACAGCGACTATTTTGTTGATGCGTATTATGGTCCTGATTCATGGCGTCCACAGAATGTCGGCGATCCCTTATCATCGATTGAAGAGCAGTGCTGTGCATTGATTAGTTCACTAGAAATTCTACCTGTTTATACATCTTCTAGCGTATATCAGCGTCAACAATTTCTAACCATTCAATCAAAGGCATTACTGTTTTATATTGAACAACTGCAAGGTAAAACATCCTCTTATAAAGAAGAGTGCCAGCGACTCTATGATGCGAGTGTGCCGAGTTATGGCACCGCATATTTTGATACGATTCTGCAAGAGCTCGAACAATTAGTGCCCGGCGAAGGTGAGCTTAATCAGCGTATTGCCGAATATCGCCAGCAATTTGTTGTGCCGCCAGAAAAGTTATCTCAGATCTTCAATGTCGCGATTAGTGAAGCGAGAAAACGAACATTGAAGCATGTTGAATTACCTGATTGTGAAAGTTTTGATGTTCAACTTACCAATAATCAAGTTTGGAGCGCTTATAATTGGTATAAGGGCAATAGTTATAGTCTCATTGAGCTAAATACTGACCATCCAATTTTTATTGAACGTGTGATAGATCTTGCGGCACATGAAGGCTATCCCGGCCATCATGTATTTAACGCTCTCATTGAAAAACATCTAGTAAATGAGCGTGGATGGTTAGAGTACAGTATTTATAATTTATATAGCCCAGTGTCATTGCTTGCAGAAGGCAGCGCAAATTATGGGATTGAAGTCGCTTTTCCATGGAATGAGCGTTTGACATTTGAACAAGAAGTGCTGTTTCCTTTAGCGGGGTTAGAGCCGGCAAGTGCCGAGCAATATCATGAGATCCAACGTATATTACACCAGCTTTCCTATGCCGATAATCTGATTGCTCAGCAATGGATTGATGACGAAATTGATGATGAACAAGCAATTAAATTATTCATGAAATACGCATTAAATAGTGAAGAACGAGCAGGCCAGCGTCTGAGTTTCATCAAGCATAATAGAGCTTATGTGATGACCTATAACTATGGTCAAGATTTAGTTAAAGCGTATTTGAAAGAGCAAGTAAAAGACGACTCAAATGACGCGTTATGGCGTGCGTTTACGGCGCTGCTAGCAACGCCGAAAACAGCATCAATGATGACTAGCGTGTCATCTTCTTAACGAATACAACAACGAATAAGGCGAGGGTGAAACTGCCAAATAGTGCTTCTATAGCGGCTAAAACCCTTGATAATCCTGTTGGTGTAATATCGCCATACCCGAGTGTGGTAAAAGTGACGATACTAAAATAAGCGCAGGATACAAACTCTTGGAGATTTTCGCTGAAACTCGCTTGCGCATTATAGGCAATTACTTCGCCGTTAAAGGTTAATCCACTGAAAAAGAACAAAAAAGTAAAGGTGATTAATACTGACCATGTAAAGGCGACTACCCGCATTGGTAGTTCACCATAGCCACAAAACATATCGACTATTTTGGATATAATTCGGTTAATTGACCATAATGGCATCTGCTTACGGCGCATGACCATTTCACGCTGAAAAAAGGTGCCTGCCACTTCAAACAAGCCTTGCTTTTCAGACACTAAGCGTAGGTTGCGGTAAACCTCTTCTGCTTGTTGATATAAATCGAGTTTCTCATCAATTGTTTTTGATTGATTAGCTTGTTGTTCTTGCAGCGCAAATTCCCCCCAAATAACGTGCTCTAGTTTAGCGCCTTTGAAGTTGGTTCCGAGTAAATTACAGTTGGTGAGATTAGCGCAATGGAGGTTGGCAAATGAGAAGTTAGCTTTCATGAGAGAACTGCCAGATAAATCAAGTTTAAAGCAGTGTGCGTGATTAAAATCGCTGTGATAGCAATCGGCGTTGTGAAGTTGGTAACCGGTTTTAGAGGCTCGGTTGACTAGGTTGATATTGTTGTAATCACCGTTGGCAATTGCAAAGTTTTCCATTTTTTCGCCAGTTCTGGCGCGCTCCATCAATCGTGCTTTAGCGTCAGGCTGCTCGCCTAAGGTGCCATCTTGCCATGCTTTATCGTGCACATTTTTATCCATAAACTGCTCATGTCAGGGAGGAATAAATTAAGTGTGCGGCATTTTTTAGTGCTTAGCAAGCGAGTAACTAAGGATTACTCGCTAACTTATATTGTGGTGATATTAAAGATCGGTGCTTAATAAGCTGCCAGTGATGCTAAGTTTATTTTTGTTCACATCAACGATAGCAACAGTCACTTCATCAGTGATTTTTACTGCTATCTCATCATTAATACTCACCGTTCCTGCATCGCTGTCAGCTTTTAGTGCTTTGCGGTCGCCATGAATATTGGTAAATGGAATGAACACTGTTGCACCATTTTTTAATAGTCGTGCTAATACACCACCGCGATTAACATTAAAGATCTGCGCTTTAAACTTTTGCTTGTTTTTGGCGGCATGATGTAAAAAGTCGATGTAGAGCCAATTATTAATATCACGCTCTATCATACGCTGATTATCGCGCTGCGTTTTAAGCTGCAATGCATCTTCTTGAGTTGGTATTGGTGCTGGTACATCTCCACAGGCAATTGCTTTGATGAGTCGATGATTCATGAGATCGCCATATTTACGAATCGGTGATGTCCACGTTGCATATTGTGCCACGCCGAGTCCGTAATGCGACTGAGCTTCACTGGCTATGTTGGCATAAAGCTGGAATTTACGCAGCCTTGCCGCAAAATAGTTGTCATTTCGTGATGTTAACTCACGCTGTAATTGACAAAATCCAGCGCGGGTTTTCAAATGATCACGATGATAAATATAGCCATGCTCTTGTAATAATTGAGCAAGCTTTGTTGTCTTGTCAGGGTCGAATCCGGGATGAGTATTAAAAATCCCTTGATTGCTATGTTGCGCTAATAGTGCCGCGCCGGAAATATTAGCACATAGCATTGCTTCTTCGACCATTGAATTAGCAACATCATTATAACGAACTTCAATGGCAGTAATTTTGTTATCGTAATCGAGCTTTAGGCGATAGTCCGCTTGACTATCAAATAACTGGCTGTTCTTTCCACGCCACATGCTCCTTGCAAAAGCAAATGCATTAAGTGTATTTAGTGCGTGTTCAAGTCCTGAAACATCTGGTAATTCGGTTGGCTGTCCCATGATAAGATTAGTAACTTGTTGGTAACTTAATTTCGCTTTTGAGGTAATCCAAGCCAGCTCAAACGACGCATTATTTTGCAGTTGACCACGCTCGTTAACTGTCATGGTACAAACCAGTGCAGGGCGTTTCCCACTGGGTCTTAATGAACAAATATCATGACTCAATGACTCAGGCAACATCGTGGTAGTGCGGGCAGGAAGGTAATGGGTATATCCTCGCGCTTTAGCCGCGATATCGGTATCATCACCAGCGGCAATGTAGGCTGAAGGATCAGCTACTGCTACTTGTAATTGCCAGCCACCGTTTTCAAGAGCAGAAATACTAATCGCATCATCCATATCTTGGGTTGTTTCGCCGTCGATGGTAAAAAATAATGCATTAGTTAAGTCACTGCGCGGCAGTTCTTCATTGATTAATGGCCAGTTATCTTTATCTGTTGGGGCGTCAATAGGCACACATTCATTACGCATATTGTGACGTGCTAATGTAACAAACCAGGGTAAAAATGGGTCTGCGCTTGCTGAAACAACCTCGCTAACCTTAACTTTTAACGAATTATTTGGTGCTTCATTGAGAGGATGACCAGTCAATTCACCGATGACATAGTCGCCGTGATCAATATAGAGATCGCCGTCTAATACTGCCGTGATTGCACTACCTTTGTAGGGCGCTGGTGGAGTGACTGTTAGTTTTGATTTATTGAGATTGACGCGGCCAATAAAAGAAGCGAGTGCGCTTTTAACTAATGCTACTGGTTGCGCTTGTTCCTTGCCCTTTTCGTTGGCGATAGTGGCTGTGATAACATCACCGTGCATCACTTTTTTCATATTAGGTGGCGCGATGAAATAGCTTTTGCCGTCTTCAGTTTCTAAGAAGCCGAAACTCTTATCTGTGGCCTTAACACGCCCTTCAACTTTAGGCAGTGATTCTTGAATATTTTGTTTTAATTGTGCTAACAGCGCGTTGTCTTTAAACATTGCGTAATCTCTAAATTCTGATGGCGTGACTATATTGGAAATAGGGTATTATTTCCAGAATAATCACGCCATAACAGGTTATTTTTCCGTCGCTGAATAGACTTTTTTACCAGCGACCCAAGTCCCTAAAACTTTAGGCTGCCAGATTTGTGACATCGGTGCTTTAAAGATGTTTTTATCAATGACGATAAAGTCAGCCCATTTACCTGGTTCAAGCGTTCCTAAAACAGCGTCTTGATGAGCGCCATATGCTGCATCTAGCGTAAATGAATTAAGTGCTTGTGATAATGTCATTGACTCGTGAGACAGCCAGCCCAATGGCGGTTGGTTCTGACGATTTTGGCGCGTTACCGCAGCGTGTAATCCATAAAATGGGTTGGCATACTCGATAGGAAAGTCAGAGCCTGATACCACGCGAACGCCATCATCAAGTAAGGTACGCCATGCATAAGCACCTTTGATACGAGCATGACCCACGCGGTTCTCAGCCATATTCATATCACTTGTAGCATGTGTTGGTTGCATAGATGGCAATACATCGAGTGTCTTAAATCGCGAAAGATCACTGGTTTTGACGACTTGCGCATGTTCAATGCGGTGACGCAGAGCCCGTGAATTTTTATCTTTATTAAATTCCTCAAAGTAGTTGAGTGCTAAATGATTCGCTTTATCGCCAATGGCATGAACGTTGACTTGAAAACCAGCGTCTATAGCTCGTTTCATATTTTGCTCAAGAGACTCGGGAGAATGGAGTAATAATCCGGTGTTTTCCTTGTCATCGCTGTAGGGGTCTATCATCGCAGCACCACGTGAGCCTAACGCGCCATCCGCAGAAATTTTAACACTGCGAATGACTAATTGGTCATCTGCAGTATTGACTATTCCGCGCTCTAGCATGGTTGAATAATCGTTAGCGGTAACAGATAACATGCCATAAATACGAATCGGCAGCTGTTTATTGCTGGCCATTTCACCGAATGCTTGATACACCTGACCACCGATGCCCGCATCATGGACACTAGTGATACCAATACTCGCTAAATGTGCGCTGGCTAAAGAGATGGCATTTTTTATTTCACCCAATGAACTGCTAGGTATTTTAGCTTCTAACAAATCCATTGCATTGTCGATGAGTACGCCGGTTGGTTCGCCAGCGCTATCTTTAATGATTTCACCGCCCGGAGGTGACACGCTATCACGTGTGATGCCCGCCAAGGCAAGTGCTTTGCTGTTGGCCCAGCCTGCGTGACCGTCAATGCGGCGCAGCCATACAGGCTTGTTAGCAATTTTTTCATCCAATGATTTTTTGGTGGGAAAGACTTTTGTTGGCCATAATTCTTGATTCCAACCACGACCTCTGATCCATGACAACTCAGGATTGTTTTTGGAAAATTCGATGACTTTAGCAACGCTATCCTCTTCGCTGGCAACGTCTCGTAACGAAATACGTTGTAGATTTAATCCAAGCCCTGTGACATGACCATGGCCATCAATAAGCCCAGGTAAAACGGTTTTGCCATCTAAATCAATTATTTTTGCATCAGGAAAACGCGCCGATAGTGCTTTGAAGTTGCCAACAGCAACGACCTTATTTTTATCAACGACCATGGCACTAAATTGGCTAAGTTCGCGGTTTGGCGTATGATATCCTTCGAAATTTTTGTAAAGTTCACTTGCGTCAATTGGCAGTGCCAATAGAGTCCCCAACCCTAGGGTACTAATTATTTTTTTTATCATTGTAATTAACCAGTTAGTTATTATTTTTAATGAGTTTTCAGGCTAAGCAGCTTAGGTAAAACACGTCAATTGTGCAAGCAGTATATCGATAGAGATTACTATGAGAAAAACCTTAACCGTTAAAATAGTGTCAGATGTATCCTGTCCTTGGTGTGCTG
>MPDF01000036.1 GCA_001874365.1 Gammaproteobacteria bacterium MedPE
AATGTTACATTGGTGTATTTAACATTTTCACTATCGAGATAGCGAGTGAGCAAGTGAGGGTAGGACGTAGCAATGCGCTGTCCTTCAAATTGCTTTACGCCGGTATATTCAACTTCACTGGGGATCGCAAGGGATAAACGACAGCCACCAAAATCAAGGCGTTTTAGCACTTCGTATTCACTGGGTGCATTTGCCGCAATGCGTTCTAGTTCTGTTTCTTCTAGTTCGTTTTCACCAATAATCCCTAGGTCGCAAACGCCATCCATAATGAGCGTTGGAATATCGTCATCACGTACTAATAGCAAATCGATAGGTTCGTTAGTACAGTGAGCAATTAGACGCTGTGAGTTAGTATTAAATTTAATACCACTGCCTTTTAACAGTTTTTTGGCTTCGTCTGATAAGCGACCTTTCTTTTGGATCGCGATACGTAATCTATTGCTCGTTTGCATTGTTTCATACTCCATAAATAAAAAAACCTCTGGTGAGCCAGAGGTTTTTGTTTAACTTATAACCGCTGGCAGAATCGTCATCTTTCCAGCAGAAAATCTCCTGAAAAATTACCGGATAATTAGATGATGGCGATGATGATTCAGAAAATTGGTCATTTGTAAGTTATTCGTTAAATTTGGTGTTTCAAAGATGTTAGTAACATTAGGCGAGGGCGTAGGTAAATGCAACGCTTAATTTCACTAAATCATTAGACAAAAGGCTATTACTTATGGCTTTTTTATCTTTGCTCGTAACACGATATAAATAATCGATTATTTGTGGGCTTAACTATCAGTTTGTTCGTCAGCTTGACTATACATGTATGGGTAATCACAAATTATCGCTGTCTAAATTCTTGTAATGATTTATGATTACCGTGTCTTTAAATAATTGAAAATAGTCGAACTTAAGGGCATTGCGTTAATATTTCGTTAAGTTTGAGAGCACGACTATTCAAACGGACAAAACAATCTATTATTAAAGGAAACACTATGGATAACTTTTCTACAGAAAACTTGCAGAGCTTGATGAATCAAGGTGCTGAAATGGCGATGTTATATTTGCCGAAATTAATTCTCGCTTTGCTGACTCTCGTTATTGGTTTTTGGGTTATTGGCAAGATTGTCAAAGGTACAACTAAGGTACTAAATGCTCGTTCAGTTGAAGCGACATTACAGCGTTTCTTATCGAGCTTGATTGGTGTTGGTTTAAAGGCGATGCTTATCATTAGTGTCGCATCAATGGTTGGCATAGAAACAACTTCTTTTGTTGCCGTATTAGGTGCGGCTGGTTTAGCTATCGGTTTGGCACTGCAAGGTTCATTGTCAAATTTTGCTGGTGGCGTACTGATTCTATTCTTCAAACCATTTAAAGTTGGCGATGTCGTTGACGCACAAGGGTATGTCGGTGTTATCAAAGAAATTCAAGTATTTAATACAATTGTGACAACGTTAGACAACGAACGAGTGATTATTCCAAATGGCGTACTGTCAAATGGCCCAATCAAAAATTTATTTGCTGAGCCAACACGCCGCGTTGATATGACGTTTGGTATTAGTTACGACGATAATGTTCAAGGTGCTAAAGAAGTGATTCGTCAATTGGTATTAGCTGATGAACGCTTACTTGAAGATGATAAAGGGCATGAGATTTATGTTAGTGAGCACGCCGACAGTTCAGTAAATTTACTCGTACGTGTATGGTGTAATTCACCAGATTACTGGGGCGTTTATTTTGATATGCATGAGAAAGTGAAACTGGCGTTTGATGAACAAGGTATTACGATTCCTTACCCACAACGCGATGTACATATGAAAAGTGCATAATGCCTTAAAGGGATAATGATAAAGCCAGCGTAACTGCTGGCTTTTTTATTGAATGAAAGGGGGGAGATTTATTCGTAGCGATTTCAAGTTCTTCAATCAAGATTGTTTTTCTTAAAAATAAAGTAAGTTTGTTATCAATACTACGTAACTTCGAAACAAAGGAGTTCCCAAATGGTGACGGTACAAATGAAATATTCATTTTATGATTTATACGTGTAATAGTTTAATGTTGCGTGTATTAATAAATGAACACGTTAAATGATTCTATTAAGCTTCAACCAACCAAATTTTAACCTAACGCACTGTCATCCTCACTTTTGTGACTTCAAACCATTGCAGCTGCGCAAATAAACCGTATGATGCACGACTTATTTTTCTTACTGGTTATCTGTCATTTCATCGATAGCTAGTTGCATTAAGCTTGCTGGAGTTGTAGCACGTGAAAAACTTATTGATTTCTCCCTCTAAAATGTCGTTGTCAGAGCCTCAGTCTGCCATTTATCAAAAAATATTAGAACAAGTTGCGCCGTTGAGCTTGAACTTGATGGCGGTGAAGATTGAGAAGCAGCCGCAAGATTTTTTGGCATGGTGTCACGAGCTTTTAGATGTGTGCATTAATCGTATTAATCGCGATTTAATGGATGAGATTCAATTTAAACCACTTAAAAAAGTCATTAGTTTGTTAACGCTAGCGACTAGTGTAACCCAACTAACCATGGCCAAAGCGGCACCTTGGTTTATTTATCAAGAGTTCATTAATAGCCAATCACAGCGCCATGGGCTTGAAGAGCGGTTACGTTTATTAGATTTTGTGAGCAATCTTGATACCTCAAGACTAGGTGAGCTGAGTGTTGAAGACAGAATGGCATTTGTTGGTAAACATACGAGTGAGCATGACACCGCATTATATAACTTCGATGTACAGTGGTTTGGGCAAACGAAAACGGCGAAAGGGTTTCACGAATTATTGAGTGTTAATCCAGCTGCCTTTGATGATGCTTTATCAAAAATACCCGATGAAGGCGAAGTGACACAGTCACAGTTTGCTGACTTCGTTGGAGGCTTCATGATGGCCATTATGATCACTAGTGAAAAGCCAAGTTTAGCGATTGCAACAAGGTTATTGGCGATGAAACGCCCCGACCAATTCATTACAATAAGTAGTTCTAAACTTGATGAACTATGTCAGGGTTTAAATATTGCTAAGTTGAAATTACATGATTTTGAAGCGTATTGGACGGATGTTATTGGCACTATTCGCACTATGCCATGGTATAACAGTGAACAGCCGTCTGACGAGTCAGAGCTTGCCCTGTGGAACAATCGCGTTGTTTTGATGGATTTATTGTTTTGGTGTGACGAAGAACATGCCCAGCAATCAAATTATTTGAAGATTAAAAATAAACCAGCTCGTAAAAGTACAAGTAAAGCGGGTGGTAAAACCACGCGCCGTAGCAAAGAATCAGCCACTGAAATTGTGGATCGCGTGTTGGCTATGGAAGGGACGTCTGATTTTATTAAGGCACAACGAAACTCTATTATTGCTCAGGTTGAATCGGGTAAAAAAATAGATGAAGTGATTACTTTGCTCAGTAAAATATTTGGTTAAAATTCATCGCTATCGTATTGTTTGCAAATAGATTTGTTGGTGATGTCGAGTTATTTAGTCACTAACTAATGAAGTACACCGATGAGTAAATTTCAGTATCAATCTCAAAGAAAATAGATTACTGTAGGGTGCGATGTTTGAAAACTTAGACATAGTGTCTAAAATTTAATCGTGGTTCAAGTTAGTAAGTAACAAATTTACCACTTAGTGGGTGTTGAGGATTTTTTGTGATAAACGTTTTCCTAGTTGATGATCATGAATTAGTACGTACTGGTATCAAGCGTCTGCTTGAAGATGTACGAGGAATTAAAGTCGTTGGTGAAGCAGACTCTGGTGAAACAGCAGTGCAATGGTGTCGTAATAATGATACTGACATTGTATTGATGGATATGAATATGCCAGGTATTGGTGGTATTGAAGCTACGCGTCGTATTTTACGTCTTAATCCTGATATTAAAGTGATCGTAATCAGCATTCATGGTGAAGAACCTTACCCGACAAAAGTGATGCAGGCTGGTGCTGCTGGTTACCTAACTAAAGGCGCTGCGCCACTTGAAATGATTAATGCTATTCGACAAGTAAAATCTGGTCAGCGTTATTTGTCACCTGAAATTGCACAGCAAATGGCATTAAGCCAATTTAGACCTTCGCAGGATAATCCTTTTCAAACCTTGTCTGAACGTGAATTACAAATCATGATGATGATCACGACAGGTCAAAAGGTTAATGATATTTCAGAGCAATTAAGTTTGAGCCCTAAAACAGTCAATTCATACCGCTATCGTTTGTTTACAAAACTAGAAGTGAGCGGAGATGTTGAATTAACGCATTTGGCAATACGTCACGGTATTTTAGATACTGAAAAACTCTAGCCATTAGCGAGCCCTTTCTTGTTTGATAGCCAATCTTTTTTAAAAAACGTCACCACCTCGGCTGGCGTTTATCAAATGTTTGATGTCGATGGTGTTATTATTTATGTCGGCAAAGCCAAAAATCTTAAAAAGCGTCTAGCGAGTTATTTTCGAAGTAATATAACGAACGGCAAGACTCGCGTGCTTGTCAGCAAAATCGCTGATGTAAAAGTTATTGTCACTGCCAGTGAAACTGAAGCGTTAATATTGGAAAATGATCTGATCAAGCATCATATGCCCAAATATAATGTATTGCTGCGAGATGATAAATCCTATCCGTTTATATTTGTTTCAGATCACAAGCATCCCCGCATTACGAGTCATCGCGGTGCAAAGAAAGCGAAGGGTAAATATTATGGCCCTTACCCCAACAGTGGCGCTGTCCGTGAGAGCTTGCATTTAATGCAAAAGATTTTTCCCATTAGGCAGTGTGAAGATGCTTATTATCGCAATCGCTCCCGTCCTTGTTTGCAACATCAATTGAAGCGTTGTTTAGCCCCGTGTGTAGAAGGTCTAGTGAGTGATGAAGATTATGCTAGTGAAGTAAAATTAGCGGGAATGTTTTTATCGGGCAACAGCCAAAACGTGCTTGATAAAGTGATTGAGAAGATGGAACAAGCAAGTCAATCGCTGCAATTTGAAGCAGCTGCTCGCTACCGTGATCAATTAACAGCACTTCGTAAGGTTCAAGAACAGCAGTGGATAAATTCAGATCAAAGTGACGTTGACGTCATTGGCTTTAATTACGATCATGGTATTGCGTGTTTTCACACCTTATTTATTCGCAATGGTAAGGTTCTTGGTTCACGTAGCTATTACCCTAAAATACCTAAAGATACTGATAGTGAAGAGCTATATAGCGCGTTTATTTTACAGTTTTATCTAAACGCTAGTGCAGGACGTCAAATTCCACGACAAATATTACACAGCGCACCTCAACTAGACGATGGGGCCATTGAAGCTGCATTGTCTAGCGAAGCCGGATATAAAGTGAGTTTGTTTAATAACACTCGCGGTGAGCGTGCAAAATTAGTCGATATGGCACAGCGCAATGCGCGAATCGGCCTAGAAAGCAAGCTAGCTCAAAAGGGGACTCAGTTACAACGTGTTACAGCGCTTGAAAAAGCTATCGATAGTGGGGACAAAATTACGCGTATGGAGTGTTTTGATATCTCTCATACCTCTGGGCAGCAAACCGTTGCATCGTGCGTTGTATTTGATCGCGAAGGTCCTGCGAAAGCGCAGTATCGAAAGTTTAATATTGAGGGGATAACGCCAGGTGACGATTATGCGGCCATGAATCAAGCGTTATCACGCCGTTTTGCGAAGGCTAATGATGCTGCGCTAATTCCTGATATCTTGTTTATAGATGGTGGTCGCGGTCAATTAAGTGAAGCCGAAGCTGTGATGGCAAAGTATCAAGACAGCTTGCCGAAAATACCATTATTATTGGGCGTTGCGAAAGGTGAAGGGCGCAAAGCGGGATTAGAAACATTGTTTGTGGGTATGACTCGAGAGATTATCGATTTAGAAAACGATAATCCCGCATTACACCTGATTCAACATATTCGAGATGAATCTCATCGGTTCGCTATTACGGGTCATCGTGCTCGTCGTGCAAAAGTTAAAAATACATCTACTTTAGAAAGTATTCCGGGTATTGGCCCCAAGCGCCGACAAGCACTCATTAAAAACATGGGAGGCCTACAGGCATTGAAAAACGCTAGTCAGGCTGAAATCGCTAAAGTACCTGGGATAAGTGGAGAACTTGCGCAAACTATTTTTGATGCCTTAAATGATTGATGTGAACGTTTAATAATCAATTATCGCACCAATGCTCGTTCAGGTTTGTATTACGTTGGTGAATAAGGCAACATAAGGGCACTTTTCAAAACAGTTAGTTTTTTCGATGCCGTTAAACATTCCAAATCTACTCACGTTGCTGCGTGTTGTGTTAATCCCTGTCTTTATTTTTTCTTTTTTCTTAGATTCCGAGCATCGCTATTTAATCTCTGCATTTATATTCTGGTTTGCTGCTGGTACAGACATGCTCGATGGTTACCTCGCTCGAGCGCTTAATCAAAGCACAAAGTTCGGTGCATTTCTTGATCCTGTTGCCGACAAAGTAATGGTAGGCGCAGCACTAGTCATGCTCAGTCAAGATTATCAATCAGTTTGGGTCACCGTACCTGCAATTATTATGATTTCACGGGAAATTATTATTAGTGCACTACGCGAATGGATGGCAGAACTTGGTAAGCGCGGTGTTGTCGCGGTATCAATTTGGGGAAAAGTTAAAACGGCAGCGCAAATGTTATCAATTATTGCGTTATTATCTCGTTATAATGAAACGGTCATTAACATCGGCTATGGGTTAATGTACATCGCAACAGCGCTAACTGTCTCATCTATGGTGAGTTATTTATGGGCTGCAACGCAAGCCGTGAATAGCGATAGTGAATAAATAGCTTATTTTAAAGTCATTTCGCGCTAATCTTGTGCTTTTCGTTGGATATTTGGTCAAGTGAAATAAAAAGATAAAAACATTGTTGACTCGCATTAATAAATCATTAGAATGCGCTGCATCGGATGACAACACGGCACTACACAAAACGTAGTAAGCCACTTAAGAAATTAAGTGTTAGTCATCAGGTAAGTTAAATTTTGAATGCGACTTTAGCTCAGCTGGTAGAGCGCGACCTTGCCAAGGTCGAGGTCACGAGTTCGAACCTCGTAAGTCGCTCCAAATTATTAATTATAATTTGGAAAGAAATTTAATAAATTGATATCGGCGGGTTGGCAGAGTGGCCATGCAGCGGATTGCAAATCCGTCCACCTCGGTTCGACTCCGGGACCCGCCTCCATTTATTTGGGATGATATCAATAAAAATACTGTGTTGCCCGGGTGGTGGAATTGGTAGACACAGGGGATTTAAAATCCCCCGCCTTCGGGTGTGACGGTTCAAGTCCGTCTCCGGGCACCAACATAGTATTTAATCTGTAAATAAACTGCGACTTTAGCTCAGCTGGTAGAGCGCGACCTTGCCAAGGTCGAGGTCACGAGTTCGAACCTCGTAAGTCGCTCCAAATTATTAATTATAATTTGGAAAGAAATTTAATAAATTGATATCGGCGGGTTGGCAGAGTGGCCATGCAGCGGATTGCAAATCCGTCCACCTCGGTTCGACTCCGGGACCCGCCTCCATTTATTTGGATGATATCAATAAAAATACTGTGTTGCCCGGGTGGTGGAATTGGTAGACACAGGGGATTTAAAATCCCCCGCCTTCGGGTGTGACGGTTCAAGTCCGTCTCCGGGCACCAACATTATATTCTTATAAATTCTTTCTTAATTCACACAAATAAATTTTTTGATGTATTCTCTTTCATTTTGAATACGTATGCATTCGCCTAGTTCTAATCGTTGAATACGTATGCAGTATATTGTCGCGTCTTTAGATATCCCCCAAGATAGATTGTTGTATTTATGAACAATGCAAATTTAGGTTTTTAACCACATGATTTCATTGTTCTTTTACAACTAAAAAAATAAAAATAATCTAATCTAGGGAGTATAGACACGATGTCTATGTTTAAGATAAATAGCGTCATGCTTGCATTTGTGGCCGCTGGTGTTGTTGCTACATCCATATCACCACTGGCTTATGCAAATGAAGGTGATGATAACGCTTCCACAAAAAAAGTCATTAAAACGAAAGCGTTAGCGAAGACAGAAAAAAAACAAACTAAGGCCGACGAAAAAACTGAGATTGAAACAATTGAAGTGACTGGTTTTAGTCGGAGCTTAATTGCTGCAATTAATCAAAAACGCTTTACTGATACCGTGAGCGAACAGTTGTCAGCAGATGATCTTGGTGCCTTACCTGATGTGTCTATGGCTGACGCATTAACCCGTTTACCGGGTATTTCAGCCGTACGAACTGGGGGACAGGCGGCTCAAATTAATATTCGCGGCATGTCGGGTGGCTTTGTCTTCTCTACATTAAATGGGCGTGAGCAGGTGTCGACAAGCGGCAGTCGTAGTATCGAATTTGATCAATATCCTTCTGAGCTCATTTCTTCTGGGGCCGTTTATAAAACACCAAAAGCGTCACTGATTGAAGGCGGTGTCGCTGGTACTGTTGAACTTACTACAGCTAGCCCGTTGGCCAATGAAGAACAGCATAAATTTAATATTAATGCGCGTGGAATGTTTAACGATCGTGCTGATGAAGTACAAGACGCAGAAAAACTTGGCCACCGATTAAGTTTCTCCTATCAAGGAAAGTATCTTGAAGACACATTAGGCTTCGCTATCGGTTATGCGAGACTACTTCAGCCAAGTGTGGCCACGCAGTTTATTGGTTTTGATTACGGTGATGAGCGTGATATCGACAAAATTGCCAACGATACGGGTGGCACAGTTGACTGTCCTGAGTGTGAGTTTTTAAGTGCTGGGTTTGAATTACAGCATCGCGGTGGTGAAGAAGTACGTAACGGATACATGGCGGCTATTGAATGGGCACCGATTGATGATTTCACGTTAAAAGCTGATGCCTTTGTTTCAAAATTTGATAAAGAAAATTTTGCACGTGGTTTTAGGGTGCTTTTTGGCGGTACAACGGCGGCCATTGCTAATCCTGTTTATGACGGAAATGCGGTTATTGGTGGCACTTTCAATCGGACATCTGCAAGTTCGACTCATGTCGAGATTGTTAATGATGATAATACGGATCACGATGAAATTGGCAGCTTTGGCATAAACGCCGCGTGGCAGGCAACTGAAAGCCTATTTATTAGTTTTGATGTTTCACATTCCAGCGCTAAAAGCGATTTTAGAAATGGCTTGTTGTGGGGACTAGTCTCTGAAGATGCCAACGCTGATACACCGGTTGTTGATAGTAACGTGTCAATTTCTTATTTACTTAATGGCAATGGTTTACCTGATGTTGGATTTAACCAGGCTGAAGATTTTACTGATATTAGTAAGGTGATGGTGAGTAAATATGGCATATACCCATTTCAAAACGAGGATTCATTGAGTGCTGTTCGTTTAGATATCAAATATGAATTGGCAGACAACAGTATTATTTCGTCAGTTGAGGCCGGTGTTCGTTATTCTGATCGCGAATATTCAAATGATCGCTCGCTGTTTGAATATGGAGATAGTGGCGCCTTTTCTGTCAAAGAGCCACCACTAAGACTAACAGATGACATGGTGGAAGTGGTTGACTGGCAAGGAGAGTTTTCTCATTTCCCAAGTTACTTAGCCGTGGATTTAGATCAAGCCCTTAATGCGTGGTTCCCAAATGGAATACCGCAACCACAACAAACGTGGGGAGGAGGAGCTCCGGGTGTTATTAATGGTGAGGGCAACCAAAACTCAACATGGTCTGTTCTGCAAAGTGGCGAAGTTTACGAAAAAGTTTTCTCTGCGTACTTAATGGCGAATATCAATACAGAATTCGCTGGACTCGATGTTACTGGTAACGTAGGTGTTCGTATGGTTGAAACTGACCAATCGGCGACTATTTTATTAGATGTTGGTGGTGACGCAGCCAGTGGCGCTCAAAACATTATTGATGATGCGGGATTAATTAACGTTAACTATGCGCCAGCAGTTTTAGGAACAACATACACGGATTATTTACCGTCCTTAAATTTAAACTTTCACTTAACTGACAACTCTCAGCTTCGATTTGCGGCGGCCAAGGTTATGTCTCGTCCACCTATTAATCGATTAGCGGGTGACGCTAGTTATCAAATTAATGACAACATTACCGACGAAAAGCGCGGTGAGATTACAGGATCGGCGAATAACAGCCCGTTTCTGTTGCCGTTTTACGCCAACCAATATGATTTATCCTATGAATATTATTTTGATGATGGTGCAGGCGCATTTGTCGCCGCAGTATTCTATAAAGATATCAAGTCCTTTATCCAAAATACTGGTGTTGATCCATTTGATTTTAAAGCAAACGGTTTTAACGTACCGGACACTGTAGATCTTGAAGATCCATTGTCGGGACAATTTGAGACGGTAGATACCTTTAACGGGCAATTTACCACAGCGGTGAACAACAAAGAGGGTGGCTACATTCGAGGTTTAGAGCTTGCTTACACGCAAATATTTAGTGATTTACCCGATTTATGGTCTGGTCTTGGTGTTAATGCGAGCTATTCCTACACTCAAAGCGAGATTCAAAATATCGTTAATCATGGCGCTGTAACGGTTTCTCAATCATTACCTGGTTTATCTGAGAATGTTATTTCATCATCGCTTTTTTGGGAGCATGACGGCTTTGAAACACGCGTTAGCGTGCGTTATCGCGATGAATTTGTGTCAGAGCAGTGGGGAGTCAATGAGCAAGTTGTTAATTTTGGCGCAGAAACTGTCATTGATTATCAAGCGTCATACCAAATCAATGATGATTTAGGCGTCGTTTTTCAGGTTAATAACTTAACCGACGAACCGACAAAGAGCTACTTCGGTACTGTGAGTAAAACGGGTACTCAGCAATACTTTGGTCGTCAGATTTTTGTCGGCGTTAACTACTCATTATAAGAAAAAGAATAATTTGGGAAAAAATTATGTTTAATTTGAATAAAGGTCAACGTTTTACGGGTGTCGCGATTGCCTTGGCGATGCTCAGTGGCTGTGGCGGCAGTGATTCTGCAGATGGTGAAATCCTGTTGACCTGTGATGTACCACTCATACCGGATGCAGCAGGAGCAAGTTGTATTGCGCCACCACCGATCAGCTGCCCTGTACCAACAGTGCCTGACGCACGCAATGAGAGCTGTATTATAGGACTCGATCCTAACGCTGCAACACCGACGGTTTTTGCAGGAACTAACCAAGCTATTTTATTTTACAATCGCCCTCAGGATGCGACTAATACAAGTGACGATAGTGTTTATGAAGGATATCGTTTGCATACATGGAATGATGCCACCTGTGATGCATACGCGCCTTCGTTTGACTCAACACCGTGGGATAATGGGCATCAGCATGATGGAATAGATCCGGTTTACGGCGCTTATTGGATCCTTGATTTAAAGGATGGTTACGGTGACTGTGGTAATTTTATCATTCACATTGGTACTGACGATGCAGGTAAAGAGTTAGGTGGCGATAATAAGACAATGCCGCTGATGCAAGATGATCCAACGTATTCACGCATGAACTTTACTATTTCAAAAAACGCAGATGTTTTTGAATATCCAATTGCCTCGCTTGGTCCGCAATTAATTACCGTTGAGGATATTGCTGCACATTGGATAGATGATAATGCCATTGTTTGGGATATCAGCGATGAATCACCTGCAATGATCAAGCTTCACCATAGCAATACTGGGGATTTAGCCGTTGACCCTGACTCCCAACAGCTAAATGGTATTGCGATAGAGCTTACTGATCACACATTGACACAAGCGCAACAAGATAAAGCACCGTTGGTTAAAGACTGGGCTGCTTTTGCTGGCTCTTGGACAGCGGATGAAGCAAAAGCAATGCTTAAAAATCAACTGGCGCTTGCGGCGTACAATAGTGACGGCGAGTTATTAAAAGCGACGTTCATTCAAGCGGATAAAGTCTTAGATAGTTTGTACACAGCAGGTGAAGATGACGCTGATGAAAAAATGCTGGGTGTTAATTATAACAACGACAATATTAGTTTTGATCTGTGGGCTCCAACCGCTCAATCAATCAATATTAAGTTCTTTAATGCCGATAAAACAGAAGCTAGCGCTCATGCCATGACCGAAGACAGTAATAGTGGTGTTTGGAGCTATGCTGGTGATGCGGCATTAGATCGATTGTTTTATCGTTATGAAGTGACGGTTTATCATCCACAAAATGGTAATGTAGAAACCATTGAAGTGACCGATCCGTATTCTGTGAGTTTATCTACCAATGGTGATTACAGCCAGGTTGTGAACTTATCAGACGATTCGCTGAAACCTCAAGGTTGGGACTCGCAAGCAAATCCAGTGATTGAAAACCCTGAAGATGCGGTTATATACGAAGGTCATATCCGAGATTTTAGTATTCTAGATAACAGCACGTCCCCAGATAACCGCGGTAAATATATGGCTTTTACAGAAGTTGATTCAATGCCTAATAAGCATTTGAAAAAGCTGGCTGACAGTGGGTTAACTCACTTTCAGTTTTTACCAAATAACGATATCGCGAGTATCAATGAAGACAGTAACAAGATTGTTAATTTGACTGATACTGTCGGCGATTTGTGTAAGCTAAAAGCAGACGCGAAAATTTGTCAATCTCACGATAGCACTGCGGTGCTTAGTGATGTTTTAGCAAGTTTTTCACCTTACACCAATGACGCGAGAGACTTGATGAACGTCGTGCGTGAGTTTGATAGTTTCAATTGGGGCTATGATCCGAAACATTTCAATGCACCAGAAGGAAGTTATGCGTCTGATGCTGATGGCGTTGCGCGAATTATTGAAATGCGCGCGATGAACATGGCATTACATAACATGGGGTTACGCGTGGTGATGGATGTTGTGTATAACCACACTAATTCGTCAGGCCTCTGGGAAAACTCGGTGCTTGATAAAGTCGTGCCTGGTTATTATCACAGTCGTGATTTAATCACGGGCGCTGTTGTGCAATCAACGTGCTGTAATGATACAGCGCTTGAACATCGAATGATGGACAAGTTAATGCAAGATTCATTGGTTAATTGGGCAACGCAGTATGGGGTCGATGCATTTAGATTCGACATCATGAGTCATGGCTCTAAGGCTCAGATGCTAGCTGCACGCGACGCGGTACAGGCTGTTGATTCTGATAACTATTTTTATGGCGAAGGTTGGTCTCGTACCTATCGCGGGTTTGAACATGCCGATCAAGGCGCTATGGCGGGAACGCAAATAGCAACGTTCAATGATCGTTTGCGTGACGGTATACGCAATGGTGCGATGTTTACAGAGAATGGTGATTTACACGCGCAAGATATCGTGCGTTTTGGTATGGCGGGTACGTTGTCTGAATACGTCCTAAAGGATCAGAATGGTGTTGCAAGTTCAGGAAAAAGCTTTTCACCGAATATGTATGCGAAAGATCCTGCGGATAATATTAACTATATTTCAAAACACGATAATGAAACGTTGTGGGATAAATTGCAGTTAGGTAATCCGACGGATAAACCGCTAGACGAACGTACTGGTTTGTCGTTTGAACGCTCAACGAGTGATCGCGTCCGTGCGCAAAATCTTGCCCATTCAATTGTGTTGCTAAGTCAAGGCATTCCATTTGTACAAATGGGCGGAGATTTCCTACGTTCTAAATCCCTTGATCGCAATACCTATGACGCCGGAGATTGGTATAACCGTGTTGATTTTGAATTGCAATCTAATAACTGGAATATTGGCCTACCTATTGATAAAGGGAGTCAATCAGATGAAACCTTAATAGCATTAGCAGCGAGCCCATATACCACAGTAACAGGTGACGATATGAGTTTTGCGTCAGCTGTATTTAATGAGTTTTTAGCTATTCGTTCAAGCAGCCGGTTATTCAGACTAACTACCAGCCAAGACATTATCGAACGCGTAGGGTTTCATAACATTGGAAAAAATCAGCAACAAGGCCTTATTGTGATGAGTATAGATGATGGCACATCATTGATGGATCTCGATCCTCATGTTGATGCTGTTGTTGTTGTTGTGAATGCTAGTGCGCAAGAAAAATCACACACCATTGACAGCGCAGCGGGTTTTGAACTTAATTCAACGTTGCAAAACTCAGTAGATGGCGATGTAAAAAACGCTTCGTTTAATGATGGGACATTTGTTGTACCGCCATTAACAACGGCTGTGTTTGTGAAACCACAAGGTGATGCACAAGGTAACGGTTTATCGGCGTATGCGACTTCAGGTGCACCTGATGTTGTTCCTTTTGGCGCGACAGCAGTGTTAGTTCGAGGTGCAATGAATGGCTGGGGCGAGAGCGATCAAGCTATCTACATTGCTGATGGTATTTACCGCGTGTCAATTGATTTAGCACTTAACGCCGACGGTTATGAATTCAAGATTGCTTCAGCTGATTGGTCAACCGTTGATTTCGGTGCGCAAGCTGGCGAAAGTGTTGTTACAGAGAGCGAGGCTAAAACGCTTACTCGTAGCGGTGAAAATATGAAATTTACGCCAGCTGTTGCCGGGCGCTATGTGTTTGAAATCGATGCAAGCAATGTTGAAGCACCAGTCATAACTGTACGTAATGAAGATGTATATGCTGATACAACGATATATGTACGTGGTGATGTAAACGGGTGGGGGACCACGAATCCGCTTCGTCATCTTGGCGCGAGTCTTTATAGCACGACCATTGATATTACAGAAGCGGGTGATAAAGCGTTTAAAGTTGCTGATGAAAATTGGGGGCCGGTCAACTTAGGTGCAGTGACACCGCAAGTAACCTTGGGGGAATGGTCATCACTATTGTCTGGCAGTAATGATAATTTCAGTACCACGTTTGATACTGGTGATTACACGTTCTTACTTGATGCATCAAACATCGATAATCAGCAAATTGGGGTATTTAAATCGCAAATGTTTGCTGATACTACGGTGTTCTTACGTGGCTCAATGAATGGCTGGGGCACAGATAATCCGTTAATGTATCAAGGTAATGGTGTTTATAGTCTCACGATTGCAATGACTGCTGGGGATTATCAATTTAAAGTCGCCTCAGAAGATTGGAGTACGTTTAATTTTGGTGCTGACAGCAATGCGCTAGTGAATGTTGAACAACGTTATCATGCACAACAAGGTTCAAATGGTAATTTAACAATTTCAATTGCAACTGACGGTAACTACACGTTTGAAGTGACCGGACCGTCGTTAACATCGCCGTCATTAACGGTTAAACCAGCTCAATAATCGATTCTAAAATCTAACTAGCATGCAGTATGTTTCTTCGTATACTGCATGCTTTTTTATTTAGGCTTGATAAGTTAATTCTAATGACACTGAATCGGCGAATCGCAGGGCGTGTGGTTTGTCTATTTCAACGGTGGCAGTGGAAACCCAAGGATGTTCGCTGGCAATGGCTAATACGTCATTGGTCATTTTTTCGAGCAATCCAAATTTGTTGTTTTCTACTAGGGCAATAATCTTTTTCGTTATCGTACGGTAGTTAAGTGCGTCATCCATATTATCACTGACCGTCGCTTTCTCTGCGGGATACTGAATTTTCACGTTGATAATAACGTCCTGTCTATTGGCTATCTCGTCGTCATTGATACCTATATGCGTTCGCAGCCTTAAGTTTTTAATACGAATTACAGCTAATTCACTGTTCATAATGATCCTTATTTGTTGAATATGCTGTCATTAAGGCTATTTTGTATTGTTTTTGCAACCGTTAGTGCGTAAATTATTGAAATATTATTTATTGTTGCGAAATTATTGTGCCGAAAACTCAATTATCCCCATCACTAAAAACAGCCTTAATGTTGGCGTCATTAGTTATTATTCTCGCAGGTATTAAAACTGCCAGTCCCGTTATTGTTCCTTTTATTTTGTCTATTTTTATTGCCATTATTTGTAATCCAGCGTTAACTTGGATGACGGAAAAACGCGTTCCTAAAGGATTAGCAATCACCTTAATTATCAGTTTTGTTGTACTGGCAGGCATGTGGTTAGCTAACCTTGTCGGAAAGGCCGTTAATGACTTTTCTACTCAATTGCCAGCTTATCAAGCCCAATTGACAGAGCAGTTTGGCGGCTTATCTTCACAATTAGCCCAATATAATTTCCCCGTTGAGTTAAACCAATTGACTGAATATTTTGACCCCGGTGCTGCCATGAACGTTGTGACTATGATAGTCGGCGGTTTTGGCGGCGTGATGGCGAATTTATTTCTTATTTTATTAACCGTTATTTTTATGATGTCTGAAGCATCTTCACTTCCTAAAAAACTGCATGTTGCTTTGGATGATCCTGATATGCGTATGGCGCAAATCGATCAGTTTTTAGCGTCTGTTAATCAGTATTTGGCGATAAAAACGATGGTCAGTATGGCAACTGGTACCATTATTGGCCTCGTTTTATGGGCTATGGGATTAGATTACTGGGTGTTATGGGGCGTGTTGGCGTTCCTACTCAATTATATTCCAAATATCGGTTCAATTATTGCTGCGTTGCCAGCGGTGCTGCTTGCCGTTATTCAGCTGGGTATAGGTTGGGCCGGTGGTGTTGTCGCACTCTATTTATTCGTAAATATTGTTATGGGTAATGCCGTCGAACCACGGTTTTTAGGAAAAGGACTCGGATTATCGACGTTAGTCGTTTTTCTATCGTTGATTTTTTGGGGCTGGTTATTAGGTACTGTAGGGATGTTGTTATCGGTACCGCTAACGATGATTCTTAAAATTGGTTTAGAGTCAAATAATTCAACAAGATGGTTAGCCTTGTTATTAGGGGGTGAAGAACAAGTTTAATGGTACTAAAGTGTGAGATTTTGATTATATATAAGCTGTTGTTATGTAAAGGAGAGTCTATCTTTCTGTCGTCAAAAGAATGTATAATTTATCGTTTTTTGAAGTAAATGGCTGTGATGCTTAATTATTTCGAAATTTTAGATTTAGGATGAAGAACTGATAGCTAAACGGTTGCTGTTATGTGTGATTTGTTAGGTGTAAAGGATTTGGACGTCATTTCTTTTGTCACACAGACAAGTCTCGAATAACGCCGTTTGGTTGATTATGCCTCTGGCCTCTTAGTACAAATATCATACGACGGAATATCACATGAGAAATTTATTGTTAAGCATTTTATTGTTAACAGTATGTAGTGTCGCCAGTGCAACGCCTAATGGGAGTGTCGCTGGTAAAATTCAAGCATTAAAGCAGCAAGCCGTTAAACTTCATAAAGATTTGGCGCAATTAGAAGCAGATCTGTTATATCCTGCAAAGACACAAGTCGCTATTTATGTATCAAAAAAACTGGCGAAATCCGTTGTGTTAAGTCAGCTTGAGCTTTTTATTGACGATCAACGTGTTGCTAGTCATATCTATTCAGCAGAAGATAATCACGCATTAGATCTTGGTGGAATGCAGCGATTATTTTTAGGTAATGTCCGTGTCGGCGAACATGAGTTTAAAGTCACTGCAAAAGGCATTGATCAAACCAAAGCGGTGATTACTTTACAAGGTAATGCTGGTTTATATAAAAGCAGCGAGCCTTTATCGATCAATATAGGCCTGTCTGATACTGCGGGAACAACACCGCCTGTGTTATCTGTCAATAGACTATAAGGGTTAAGTTATGAAGCCGTTGGCGAGCTTAATCTTATTGGGGCTTTGTTTCTTCACTGTGGCAGCGCAAGAATTGACGCCAGCGAAAATTCAGTTTTCTCTGCCGCAACATCCACAATATAATTCAGTTCTTTTCCATTACTATAAACAAGACTATCAAGCTGCACTCAAAGCACTTTCAATCATTTCAGTAACAGACTTAAGTACTCATGACCAAAAAACTCATCAGTTGCTTGAAAATTTATTACAGGTGAGTAACGGTAATAAGGCATATGTTGGGAAACTTGTGGCGGATAGTGAGGCATCAATTCGTGCGATTCTTGGTTTAGTTAACGAACATATTGAATTTGGACAATGGCAGGAAGCTAAGCTTTTATTAACAGAAATTGCAGATGATGTACCTAAATCATTATCTAGCGAATATCTCTATTTACAGGGTTTAACCTTGTTAAATAGTCAAAAAGACACTACTGAGATTGATATTTCTTTACAATCTGACGTTGGCGCACTATGGCTTCAACAACTATCTAATGGCCTTCATTCTCAAGCTGAGCTTAATGTATTACTGAAAAAAGTGAGTTCTCTCGATAGCCGTTTTCAAATAGTAAAAGATCACGCGCTTAAAGAATTAGGCTATCAATTTTTACAGATCAACAACAACCAACACGCCATTCAGAGTTTCAGTGCAATTTCTATTGATTCAGCCGTAGATACCAGTGCGTTACTGGGGTTAGGGTTAGCGCTTAATAGTGTCGGTCAATTTGATAAATCACGTGTTGCACTCACACGAGTTTTGCAAGCAAAAGACCCGGGTATCTTATCCTATGAAGCCCTGCTGGCACATGCGTATGCATTGGAACAACAAGGTGATGAAGTTGCTGCTGTTGCTCAACTAAAACAAGGCATTAAGCGTGCGCAGCAACGTCTGGTGAATCAACCACAACTGATTGATAATCTCAAACTGCAAAGTGATTGTTTTGCTACATTATTGGCTTATCCACAAATAGGCTTGTGTGATTACTACGATGAAGATAAAAGTGAAACTTTTGTTGAGTTTTTAACGAATGAATCAAACGTTCGAGCAAATGAGCAATATCAACTGCTGATCACACTCAACATGGATTACAACAAACAGCTACAAACTATCGCGGCGTTTAACTTTTTATTAAATCATCAAATTAAGCAAATTAGTGAGTTGCTTAACAGTGAAGCCATTGAAAGTTTAGAGCGACGTATAGATGATACAACGTTGCAACGAGCAGCTATAGTGGCCAGTGTTGACGATGCAGAAGAAAATCGTAATGGCCATTTTTTCCTGTCAGATCATTACCTAGCATTGCAACGCCGCATTGATGATACCTTTGCAAGAATGGTTTTTCTGAAACGAGCAGGTCAAAAGAACACGGCGTCAGAGCGACGCGTTACATTAATGCAACGAATTGTATGGTGGCATAGTTTTAGTAACTTTTCGAAACACCTCGCACAAACTCGCGATGCGATTACTGATCTTAATAATCAATTGACGGACAATCATCTTGCTTATCAAATTTTGCAAGATTTTCTCGCTAAAATCCCTGTATTGGAACAACAACTTGCTCTAATGGTTACCATCAGTACAGACATTGCTAATCAGCAGCTTGAAATATCGAAAATACAGCAGGTCGTCATCGAAAATATAGGGAAATCCATTGAACAATTTTATAAAAAAGAGGGCGTACAATTATCCCGTTTTATTGTCGATGCAAAACTTGCATTGGTGAGAATTAATGATGCAAGCTTTAACCGTCATTTCGTAAAAGAGCAACAAGGGTTAAACGAAAATGATGAATAAATTAGTATGTGTGATTCTTTTTGTTTTAACTAGTGGTATGTCGCTAAGTGCGTTAGCGGACACCAACAACGAGCAATCAAATAAGCCGCTTAATTTAGCTGTGTCTGTTGTCCCTAAACCGCCGACGCTGGGTGACACGCTAAGTAATAAATTACCCACAGAGAGAGCGCCTCTGGCAACGCCGACTCTGCAAAAAATGATTGCTGATTATCAACATTTGATGGTTATTACAGAGACTCCTGAATTGCGGGAGAATATTGATTATCGCTTAGCACAGCTATTAGCGATTGCTGGCGAACGTGCACAAGAAGTTGGAAGTCCAATATCGTCAGGTTCAATAGGCTATTACGATGATGCTATTACCGCTTATAACGAGTGGCTTACTGAGTATTCTAATAGCAAAATTGTTTACGATGTCATGTATGAACTGGCCAAAGCATACGAATTACAAGGCGATACCGAAAAAAGCTTCACTTTACTGTCATCAATGGCTGAGCAATACCCAGAGCACGGTGAAAACACTGACGAGATACACTTCAGGCGCGGTGAATTCTTATTTTCTCAACAAAACTATCAGCAGTCTGTGCTGGCTTATGAGGAAATTACGTCACGAGCGATTGCAAATAACGATTTTAGCTCACCGTATTACCAAACGGCGTTGTATATGCTGGGGTGGGCGCATTACAAATTGGAGGAGCCTCGTAAATCGCTAGCTCGTTTTAATGAGATTCTTGACTTGAATTTGCCGATAAAAGCGACGACACAACTGACAGTGGATAATTTACCGGTTGCCAATAGGCAGTTAGTGAGTGACGCCTTTAAGGTGATGAATCTCATTTTTGCAAACCGTGAAGGTGCAGAGAGTTTAGCGCGTCATTACCAATCAATCGGTGGTCGTTATTATGAATATTTGCATTTTAGTGTGATGGCTCAACAGCTGCTAGCAGATAAGCGTTATCGCGATAGCGCGCAAACTTATGATGTATTTGTAAAATCGTACCCATCGCACCATTGGGCGCCGCAATTTGCCATTAATAAAGTGGATATTTATCAACAAGGTCGTTTTCCATCGCTAGCCAAGGCCGAAAAAGCTAAGTATGTCGCAACCTATGGCATTGATGGGCCATATTGGTTGATGTGGAGTGAAAAACGTCAACGGACATTTGGCCCAGTACTTAAAGCGTATTTGGCTGAAATGGCATTGGATCAATATAGACTTGCACAAGAGACTAAAATGTCGCAACAACAAATCATTGAGTTCGCGAAGGCTGCCGATTTATTACTGCAATATGAGCGCACATTTAACGATGATGCTCACCTAGCATTTTTGTATGCTGAGAGTCTATACGCAAGTAATCAATGGCGCCGAGCAATTGATGCCTATAACCATTTTTCTTATGGCGTTGAACAATCTTTTGCTCGAGAACGGGGTAAAAGAGCGGATGCAGCGTACAGTGCCATTTTAGCGTTTAATGCGCTTAATGTTGGCGCTGTTATGCCAAAACCTATTGTCAATGATGAAGGCGTTAAGCAGCTTAGTGAGCAAGAAAAAAATGTGCTGCAATTTGCACAAACATTCACTGATGATCCTCGTGCCGTCGACGTATTATTTGACCTTATGGGTCACCGCTATGCGCAAGCGCGATATGATGATGCTATTAACACGGCTAATACACTGATGGCATGGCCATCGACCATTGAAACGGCACGTCTAATTGATGCCCAATTGATAAAATCGCATAGTGTTTACAATCAGGGGCAATATCAACAAGCGATTACCGAATATGAGCAGGTTTTAACAACACTGCCTGTGCGCGATGAACGTCGAACTGTTATTTCAAACAACTTAGCAGCAAGCTTATTTAATTATGCCGAAGAACTCGCATCGAGCAATCAGTTGCAAGCTGCTGTCGATATTTATTTGCAGATTTTGAGTAAAACACCTGACTCGCCAGTTAGAAAGCTAGCGCACTTTAATGTGGCTCAATATCTATATAAATTGCGTCACTTTGAAGATGCAGTGGCGCAGTTGATAGCGTTCCAATCACTTTATCCGGCGGATGAATTATCGCAAAACATTGATGTTCAACTGGCATCAATTTATGAGCAGCAACAAGATTGGGATAAAGCGGCAACACAACGCCTTGCAATTGCTAATGGCATGAAACACTCTAACGCTCAGCAAGATGCGCTTTATTTAACGGCGTCTTTCTTTGATCGTGCTGGCGATATTAAAAACACAATATTAACCCTTCGCCGCCATGCTAATACATACTCGCGTCCATTTAATCGTCATATGGAAGTGATGAGTCAACTCAGCCAAAAGTACCTAATTGTTAATGAGCAGCGAAAGTATCGTTTCTGGCTTAAAAAAATGATTAAGGCCCATGATAGTGCAGGGGACAGACAAACTGCCCGATCAAGATTTCTTGCTGCGCATAGTGCATTAATATTTGCTCGTGACGCTAAAATTGATTTCGATAACATTAAGCTGACATTACCGTTAAAACGTAGTTTGGACCGTAAAACGCGCAGTTTAGAGCAAACACTTACTGCCTATAAAAAAGTATCGGATTATCGAGTTGCTTCTTTTTCAACCCAGTCGTCTTATGAAACCGCACAAGTCTATCGACAATTAGCCGATGATCTTATGAATTCCCAACGGCCAAAGGGTTTAGATGAATTAGCCCTTGAGCAATATGATATTTTGTTAGAAGAGCAAGCGTACCCATTTGAAGATCAAGCGATTGTACTGCTAGAGACGAACGCTAAATTAACATCACAGGGGCTTTATGATGAATGGATCGAGAAAAGTTTAATGACATTACGCCAATTGCTACCGGGGCGGTATAACAAACTAGAAACTATCGAAAGGGATGCTGATGTTATCTATTAATCGACAATGTTTTTTCGTATTAATGGTTGGTGCATTTTTGGTGACAGGCTGTCAAACATTAGATAATGAGCTTGCTGAAAAAGACAAGCTGCCCCTTGAGCCAGTTATTGAATTAACGCCGATGGAAAAACTACACCAAAGTCCAAATAACTATTTGTTATCGACACCAGACATAACGCCTGACGTGGTTCAGCGTTTTAAACTGGCACTGCTCTCGGTGAATAATAAAGAGTGGGACCGGGCAAAAGAGCAGTTATTAGCCGTCACCATTGCCGCACCGACCTTATCGGGTCCTTGGTTACAATTAGGTGATATTGCTGTTGAAGAATTGGCGAAAGAACACGCGATTGCTCATTATCAACAGGCAATTTATGTTAATGAATTAAATTATTTCGCTCATAACCGACTAGCAACGCTGTTGCGTGAAAAAGGCGAATTTGAGCAGGCCAAGGCTCATTATGAAAAAGCATTAACGGCTTGGCCAGCGTTTGTTACGGCGCGCCAGAATTTAGCAATATTGTTAGATATTTATATGGGACAGCAATCCGCCGCATTAAAAGAATATGAAACGGTGGCGGCGTTGTCAGCGCTGAATGGCCAATCTGAAAGCAGACAACTGAAAGGCTGGATTGCAGATTTAAGTCGTCGCGTTGCTGCGCAAGAAAAACGAGAGCAACGATTGGCAGCGCCGTTGAAAACATCAATGGAATATTCTTCAAAGAATGATACTGGGCGTGAACAAGGGGAGCGTCATGAATAGCACGAATAAGTGGTTGTTGGTTATTTTAATGGTCAGTACGAGCGGTGTGTATGCTGCCGACAAGCCATCGAAAAATCAGGTAATTAAGCTCAAAGACACCATTATTGGTAGTAAAGAACAACCTCGGTTCATATCCATTGTGCCATGGAAAAGGTTAAACAGTCCGGTGATTTCCGTCAATCAGGTTCATAAGAGTCAGTTCGATAATTTACGTAGACGAAGTATCGAATCAATGAAAAAACAAAGCGAGTTAGCGTCCCATTTATTGGGCCGTAAACCACAATAATTTTAATTTTTAGTTAATTTTTTAAACAAGGTATTTATATGGATTTCTTTAATACAATCATTCGGTTCTTTCAAGATGGTGGCGCATTTATGTTCCCAATCTCAATTGTATTAGCCATTGGTTTGGCCATTGCGCTTGAGCGTTTTTTGTTTTTGTCAAAAACAAAACGCGCAAACCAACAAGCAATGGGTGAAATTCAACGACTGCTTAACAGCGAAAATTACAAGGGCATTAGCCAATATGCTCAAACCAACGAAGCGACTGTTGCAAACCTAATAGCCGCTGGCGTTGAGCGACTAAATTACAGTAAATCACGTGAAGACATTGAATATGCAATGGAAGAGAGTGTGGTTGAAGTCATGCCGCGATTAGAGCGTCGTACGGCATATCTTGCAATGTTGGCTAATATTGCAACCTTGCTGGGGTTACTTGGCACAATCATCGGATTGATTGCAGCATTCTCCGCTGTTGCCAACGCTGATCCTTCAGAAAAAGCATCGTTATTATCACAAAGCATTTCAGTGGCTATGAATACGACGGCGTTTGGTCTGATCGCCGCCATTCCACTGTTGTTGTGTCATAGCGTTATTCAAACGAAAACAACGGATATTATTGACTCGCTTGAAACCGCGGGCGTTAAGTGCCTTAACTTATTGTCATTACGTCATAGCATGAATAAAAGCACGGAAGATTAATCATGCTAAAAAAGACTCGTCTAACTAGACAAGAGCCAGAGCTAGATATCACCTCATTTATGAGCTTGATGATTGTGCTTGTGCCAGTGCTATTGATGATGATGGTTTTTTCTCATATCACCATATTGGAATTAAAATTACCCAGCGATATTAAAGAACTATCTGCGGCGCCAAATAGTGAGCTAAAAAATTTAGAACTCTTAATTGGGGAAAAACAGCTAGCGCTGTATTATCCACAAGGTGCGTTGCTAAAGAACATTCCTGCGACAAAAGATGGCAAACACGATTATAAATTATTAGTGCAAGCCCTAAAGGAAGTGAAATTTTTGCTCAATGAGCAGGGCATTGAAAAGAAAGATATCAACTTATTGTTGCCGGCGAATACTCAATACCAAACGATAATCACTGTGATGGACAGTGTGCGCTCTTATGAAACGGTTGTTGCTGCATCATTGGTCGACGCCGAACTCTTTCCTGATGTGTCTTTGCTTGATGCACCACAAGATTTGCTCGCTCAAATGAATCAAGATGAGGAGGCGCAATGAAACAATCTGCAAAGACTAAGCGCCTAGCTCGCCATCATAAAAGAATGGCTAAAAGCGCTAAGCTGAGCCTGGTCTCATTGATGGATATCTTTACCATTTTAGTATTTTTCTTAATTGTAAACTCTTCCAATGTTGAAGTGTTAGAAGCAGATAAGAGTATTAAGCTGCCGCAATCGCAATCTAAAACAATGGCGCAAGAGAATTTAGTGTTGTTGATTAATGACAGCCATGTTTTGTTACAAGGTAAAGAGGTTATTTCTCTTGCAGCACTTGTCAAAGATGAAGTGATAACGATTGATAGCTTGGCTAATGAATTGGCTTATCACAAAGCACGTCAAACGCCGTCTGAAACGGGAGGTCGTGCTATTACTATTTTGGGTGACCAAAAGCTTGCCTATTCAATGCTTAAGAAGATTCTATTAACCTGTTCTCAGGCAGGATTCGGTGATATTTCATTAGCTGTTGAACAGCCCGCGAAATCAAATCGCGGAGGTGATAATGACGCAAGTTAATGCATCCGCGTTTGAACTTGCCCATTGGGGTGAGACGCCAAATGAGAATAAACTATTTAGCAAAATTACGTGGTTATTCTTAATATTAACCATTGTTTTTTCCGTCGTTGTAAAAATGATTACAGTGCCAGCGTTAACGCGAGAAGAAAAAGCAAAAATCCCACCGCAATTAACGAAGTTTATTAAACGTGTAAAAATAGAAGAGAAACCTAAGCCAATACCGATCGAAAAAAAGAAAGAGGAAGTGATCGAAAAGTCGAAACCAATATCTCAGCCTGTTGACGTTGTTAAGTCAGAGCCTGTGCCGGAAGTAAGCGAGGAAACAAAGATTGAGCAAGCGAGAGAAAAAGCCAAACAATCGGGATTGTTATCAATGCAAGATGAATTAGCGCAATTACGAGAAATTGCAACATTGACAACACCATCGAACAATGAGCCTTTAAGCATTGAGGGCCAACAAGCAGCCGTTGTTGACGGTGAACCGAAATCTGAAGCTTTCACAGGCACAACGACTGCCCTTGATAACAGTAATGTGAGTCAAACTGTGGGTAAGCGTGTTGAATTAGCTGGGCGGGAGGTGACGCAGGTTGAAGCTGCAACGTCTGACATTGGTGAACAGAAAACCTTAGAAACTCAGCAGGAGCAAGCTATCACTGGTGGTCGTGATGTAGAGTCTATTCGCAAAGTACTCGATCGAAATAAAGGCGCTTTTTACACCATTTATCGCCGCGCGTTAAGAAAAGATCCGTCATTGGAAGGTAAAGTCGAAATGCTGATAGTCGTTGCTCCTAATGGTCGTGTCAGCAATTGTTCAATCATTTCTAGTGCGCTTAACGATAGTGCGCTAGAAAAGAAATTAATTGCGCGAGTTAAGCTGATTAATTTTGGTGCGGCTAATGTTGAAGAAACCAGTATAAATTATTCCTTTAATTTCTTACCTTTTTAACCAAGTTAGTGTTCCCATCATGATTAAAATACCGCGCGTTGTCGCGGTATTTTTGAGTTGGCAATCTGCAAACATTGTTTATATTGTCGATGAAACAATATCTTATCAAATCAATTTCCCTCTGATAGTATAGTATTATATTTTTCCGATTGAGACTTGCTATGTCCTTTTTCTCCAATATGCGTATTAGTCACCGATTAGGCTTAAGCTTCATTGTTATTTTGTTGCTGTTGGTGCTTATTGCAACGATGGCGTTAACCCAAATGAATAAACAGTCTGTGATGGCTAAAGCCTTTGTAACAAACGACGTAGTTAATTTTGTCGAAATCAGTACCATTAAATCTCATGCACAGCGTTCTGCATTGTTGTTATTACAAATTCTAGCAACTGATGAACGTGATGCACGTGTTACGCTTTACAGTAAAATAGATAAAGAAAATGGAAAATTGGATAGTGCGATTAAAAAACTGTCCAATTCGTTT
>MPDF01000037.1 GCA_001874365.1 Gammaproteobacteria bacterium MedPE
ATTCTCCGACTACCAAACAATGTAAACACCTTAAATGGAATAAAAACCCTTAACTACTAATTGATGTTTGAATAAATATTTTTCAATTTTATTCAAACATTTTTTAACGACAAAGCGCCCTCTTCATCACTTTTCTCTCATTTATGTACAAAAAAATCTAATCAACGAGTAATCAGAATTAATCAATTGACGTTTAAATCATTCAATTAAAATGTTGTTTCAACGTCCAAATTTAAACGACTTTTAACGCCGACTTAGTTTTAATCATCGCTCTCATGTCCGTCGTTAGCGCGTTGGTTGTACCTGTATTTTTTTTAAGCTATAACCTTAATGGCTTGCTTTACAACATATAAAAAGCTTACTTACGTTCGTGATCATTAAGCCTCTGGATTTATCAAATATATAAATCTTATCGACCTTAACGATGACGGTATGAATTACCTCAAGGGTTAACCAAATGCTTAAAAATAAGATTGTTGTTTTACTAATTGCCATCACCTCTATAGTTTTATGCTCACAACCTGTTGCAGCAAATACTTCAGGAAAAACCAAATATCCAATTGTTCTTGTACACGGTTTATCAGGATTTGATAAAGCACTGGTAGACTATTTTTACGGCGTCAAAGGGGCATTAGCATCTGTCGGTGCAACACAGGTTTATACTCCTCAAATCACTGGCTATGAAAACAGCGAAGTACGTGGCGAAGAGTTGCTCAGTTACCTAGAAGAACTGAGCGCTGTTACTGGTGTGACTAAATTCAATTTAATTGGCCATTCACAAGGTGGATTAGATGCTAGATACGTAGCCTCTGTAAGGCCTGATTTAGTAGCCTCTGTCACGTCAGTAGGATCTCCTCATTTTGGCTCTGGCACTGCCGATTTTATTAAAGATTCACCATTGGAAGGTACAACACTGGCCATTGGTAATGCGATTGGGACATTTCTAGCAGCACTGACCGGAGATACCTCTCAACAATCAAACGCTATGGGCTCACTACAGGCACTCAATTCAACAGATGCTGCAATTTTTAATGCCAAATATCCAGAGGGATTACGCCAAGGTGCGTGCCAAAATACCCCGACTCACAATATTGGATCATGGTGGTGGCCAAACTGGGTAAAAGACTATTCAGTAAACGATGGCGATCACAAGGTGAACGGCGTTGCTTATTATTCTTGGAGTGGTATCTATAATCCAATCTTTGATTCAAATGTTCTGGACGTTGCGGATGGGCTTTTAGCGGTAACATCATTGACTATCAATGACAAAAACGATGGACTCGTTGGTCGTTGTTCAAGTCACTTGGGGCGTGTGATACGAGATGATTATACAATGAACCACGCAGATGAAATTAATGGTTTGTTAGGCCTTCGAGGTTTATGGGGCACTAAACCACTACCGCTCTATAAATCACATGCTCAACGGTTAAAGGAAGCAGGCCTGTAATTTAGGTCTTTGTAATGACTAAGTCGACTCTTATAATGTCAATGATAACAATCGCTCTCAGCGTGGTTGTCATTGGCAATTTTTGGTCATCGCAAGAGCAGCCAATATCTACTTCACAGAGTACAGAAACGTACCCCAAAAACCTTTCACCGCAAGATATAACGACATTAACAAATCAACAAAGCACATCACTTAACGAACAACGTTTAATGGCTGCACAACAATTACCAGCGTCATTGCAAGGACTACCAACTCCACAAAATCTCGATATTGACTCTTCGGGCGAGTTAATTATCAATAGAAAACTCTTATCGTTATTTGAATTTTATTTTTCAGGACTAGGGGAAGAAACATTAGCAGTAGTCACAAAACGTATTAACGACTTTATGATAAAAACGCTAACGTCTCCGGCGCTAGAACAAGCTCAAGCCATTTTCAAAAACTATCTTTCCTACTTAAATCACCTAACAATGTTTAAAAGTGAATACGAGCAGGCCAGTAGTTCATTAACAACGTTATCCTTAGCGAAGGCTGAAATATCCACTATTAAAGAACAATATTTCACTGACGAAATAATCAATGCATTTTGGGGAAAGCACACTCAATATGAGGAGTTCATGCTAGCTATCGCTGCAATTGAACAAGACAAATCGAAAACACAGTCAGAAAAAGACTTGGCGATTAACGATCTCAAGCAACTAACCCCCAATTGGCTTATAACCCAACAAGATAACGCCAATCAACTCAATCGTTATCGAGCAGAGCATCAATTACTAACTGATAACAACGCAGACGAAAACGAACTCTACGATTTAGCAGAAAATCAATTTGGGGAAGAAGCAGCAACCCGCTTGGCAGACTTGCGACAACATCGGCAAGAATGGCAACAGCGAATTGCCCAATATCGAATTGAATTTGATCAACTCATCGCATTGGATTTAACAGCATTAGCACTCAAAGAACAATTGACACAACTTCGTCAGTCGCATTTCAACGAACAAGAACGCAAACGTATTACAGCGCTAGATAATAGCTATAATCTCAATCAAAAGCGCTGATATTTAAGGTTTTCGTTATTTGTGCCACCACTATTTTTTTGAATGAATCCAAGTCATTACATCGGATTCAACAACCGACATGGGTCTAGCACCCTTAAGTAAGATTAGATCATGGAAAGCTTTAATATCAAACTTATCGCCTAGTTCTCGCTCTGCCGTTTGGCGTAGTTCTACAAACTTCAACATGCCCAGTTTGTAACCCAATGCTTGTCCCGGCCATGCCATGTAACGTTCAATTTCAGAAGTTACATCAGAAAGTCCGGTGCCTGTAGTTGTATGGAAGTAATCGATCGCCTCTTCACGAGTCCACTTTTTATAGTGCAGACCCGTGTCTACAACTAAACGTACCGCACGATAAAGCTCTGCTTGTAAGCGTCCCAGATTTCCCCAAACATCGCCTTCGTACATGCCCATTTCAAGTGCAACTAACTCTGAATACAGTGCCCAGCCTTCAACAAAACCATTAAATGGCGCATTTTGTCGCATTAAACCAATATCAGTTTGTTCCATGTTTAAAGCAATTTGAAAATGATGGCCTGGTGCTGCTTCGTGATAAGTCAGCGTTTTTAAGCTAAATTTCGGTACTTCCTTCATATTGCGAAGGTTAATAGAGAATTCACCTTTACGTGAACCATCAAGGGTTGGCGGTGTATAGAACCCACCTGGAGCACCGGCTTCAATCACTTTAGGAATACGTTTTACTTCAACGCCAATCGTCGGCATAGTAGCAAAAAGTTGCGGCGCTTTTTCCATGATGGTTTCGATTTCTTGGTTAAGATAATCCAATAATTCTTGGCGGCCTTCATCAGAATCGGCAAATAATTGTGTTGGATCTTCAGCCAAAGCAACCATGCGTTCACCAACGCTGCCGGTTGTTAATCCTTGCGATCGTAAGAGCTTATCCATCTCATCACTAATACGTTTTACTTCACTTAAACCAATATCATGAATCTGCGATGCAGTAAGATCTGAATCACCTAAGAATTTAATTTCATGTTGGTAAAACTCACTACCATTGGGTTGTGCCCAAATTCCGTCACCTGTTGGTGCCCTATCTCTGAGTGACACCATCAAGTCATTCACATCTTGATAGGCTGGGTAAACCTGCTGACTCACAACATTATGAGCACGTAGCATTAATGCTTTTACCGTCCGTTCATCACCAATGCTTGCTTGTGCTAATTTTTTCTCAAAGCTCGTCATTAACGAATGTTTGTCAACTTTAGGCGCGACAAATGCGGTTAGAAATTTAAGCGTATTCGGAAATAACTTCTTTGGCAAAATAACACCCTTGCCAGCATCGTACGCAACTTTTTCGCGCACTTGCCCCACCATTACAGCAAGCGCTTCTAAACGCGTAATATAATCATTGGCCTGCGCCAAGTTGGTCACTGGCTGTTGATTTTCAAGGATTTTAGGAATATCAATTAATGGACCAGCAATCTGACTCACAATATAAGGTAAGTGTCCGCCCCATGTATCAATATAACCGGCATCAAACTGCTGTGAACCAGCATAATAATTGTCGATAACCTGATTAACTTGCAAATGCAGTTTGCTGTCAGCGGGTAATCCAGCCAATTCAATATTTTCTAATGCTAACGCCGCCTTTTTCATGGTGTTTTGCAGCTTCTTCATACCCTCGGGAGAATAATCCGGTAATTGCTGATTGTAATGAGCAACATAGTCATTGCTTAAATTCAATGATGTCGCCAAAGCGGGCTGTTGCAACACATAAGCTAGCGTATGCTTTTCAATCATTGCGTTAACCGCAGCAGTACTTAAAGATTGCTTAGTAGCTAATGGAGAAATAGGTTCTTGATTTGATGAAGGTGCTGTTGTGGCGCAGCCAGCAATAGTAGCAAGCACAGTAAGCGCTAAAATAGATTTTTTCATTATTGTTATATTCCTATGAAAGATCATAGAAATATAACAGTTGCCTAACAATAGTGCTAATGAATCAATGTTAGTCGCGAGGTACGCCAATGAAGACTCTACGAGCATAATAAACGAAAATCTAAATGAACCTACTTATGATGATGCATGCACTGCTTATTGAGTTTTTCGAAATTAATATATAGTCTACAAACCTCATTTCTATGTAAGAAGTGCACGATAAATTGCTTGGATTCAAAGGGAAAAAATCATGTCTGAAAACAATTCGCCCCGTATTGTCGCGAGTTATGCCAATATTAATCAGAAAACATCCTCTAACCAGAAAGATTTAGACAATAAAATCAAGCAATTAAACGACGCATCTATCACTCCAACAACACTGACGATAGACCCACTATCAACGCCTTGGACAAGTGAACAAAAAGATAACCACTTTCGCAGTGGTTGCGCACCAATCATGGCACTAGAACACGCATATAGCCTCATTAAGCAAGGTTGCCATGCTGTTATTATCCAAGCTAATGAACCTCTCAAAACTGGTTATACGAGAGAAGAACGACATCAATTAATGGCGGTCTATAACGACCAGACGACAATTGCCGATCTCTACAATGATTTGGCGATGGAATTCATCGGCAATCATCAGCTACATGAAAATACATTCAAAACAATTGCATCGGCGCTATTTGAAAATTATCAAGCGACCTACCAACAACATATTGATAACCAGCAAGCACATTTTTCACTACCCTCAGACCAATGGTTTAGCCATGTAACCCCATTGTTTAGAGGAGTCGATTGTGCCAATCCATTAATTGACTTTGAGGGTAAGATGCTCATTTGTAGCAAAGAGATAGTTGAGCAATTAGGAATTGAATCAACGATTGAAATTGCAGGTGTCAACTGCCAACAAATCGCGACAGAAAATGAAGTGAAAGACCTTAAAACTATATGTCAATACAACCACTTAAGCACTGCTATCGAGCAAGCATCTGATCAAGCAAAGATTAACTTTTCTCAACAGTTTTTACAGGGTAATGCACTTCTTGAGGTATACACTTGCTACCCAATCGTGCCGATGGCATTTTTACAGTCTAGCGGGATTATTAACTCAATTACTGAGATTCCACCATTACTTAGTGATTATTCAGTCACGGTCACCGGCGGCATGAATTTAGCGCGAGCGCCGTGGAATGCACCAAGCCTCAATGCATTAATTACCATGACAGAAAAACTATTAGCAGGCGACAAAGAATATGGTTTAGTGCACGGCAATGGCGGTTTGGGTTACCGCCAAGGCGTCGCTATTTTAAAAAAGAGTGAGTTACTGTAACAACTCATGATTCTCAGGAAGCTGTGACACAATCCATAACACAAGACGGTGCTTTAAATTAGGGCCGTCTTCTTTATCTTCAGGTAACGGACTAATCAACTTATCGTTAACTAACAGGCGATAAATGGCTTCCACTTTATCTTTGTTCGATTCTGCCTTATCCAAACCGCCATAACCGCGTTTAGTGGCATACGCCCTACCCAATTGCATCGCAAGCTTGAGTAATTTATCTTCATTCTTATGCTTTTTCATTGGCGCTTTTCCCTTAATCACTTCAATCTGTTAGCTATTAAACTAACCCAAATTTGTTATTTTTCAATCTCTTCTTTCGCTAACTTCCACAATGATTCGTTTAATGGCTGCTTCAGGCGCTTTTTAAGACAACAAATCACCACCTCAAACGGCTCTAATGCCGGCGACACATCCATAATTTGAATTGAATCTTTTAACGGACTGTTATCCAATACGATTTTAGGAACCAAGCCAACGCCAAACCCTAAACTCACCATGCTAACAATGGCTTCGTTGCCAGCCACTTCCGAGTAAATATTAGGCTTAATATTCTTGCGCCTAAACCACTTATCTAAACGCTTTCTTGCGATACCCTGCTCAGGAACAATAAGTGGTAGTTTACTCCACTTAAATTGACCACTATCGACCTGCGCTTGCACTTCGCAACGATCAATCGGTGCAATAAATACCAATGGCGACACACCGATGGTTTGAAACGCCATATTATTCGGTAACACATCAGGCTTAGCAGCAATCGCCATGTCTTCCTGTTCATTAGTCACCCGTGGAATTGACTGCACCACATCACCAGTACGCAGCTTTATTTCAACTTTTGGATATTGCTGGCGATAACGGGCCAATATTTGATGCAAAAAACTATGGCTCGCCGTCACAGAACAGTAAATACTAAGCTCACCAAGTAAATCTTCACTGTCTCCCTCAAGAGAATGCTTAAACACGTCCCATTGCGCGAGCGATGATTTAGCGTATTGAACGAATAAGTTTCCCTCTCGCGTTAACGCCACAGTGCGATTGTCGCGATCAAACAACACAACGCCAAGTTGTTGTTCTAATTGTTGAATATTACGACTTAACGTTGACGGACTCACATGACACGCCTCACTTGCTTGAGCAAAGTGCAAGCTATCAGCCAGCGCTAAGAACATTTTTAGCTGTTTATTATCCATTGAATGACCACAATTAGCGTTTCACTATTTGCAACACTGTAGCCCGTATATATCATTTTACGCAAGAGATTAGTTACGCTAATGTTGAACCATCGTCACTTGGTGACCCACTAACAATTTATAGCAGGAACGATCATGGCTCAGAACTACTTTAATACGCTTTCATTACGCGATCAGTTAGCACAATTAGCTAAGTGTGACTTTATGGACATCAGTGAATTTAGCGACGGCGTACAAGCGCTTGTTGGTAAAAAGATGGTAATTATTGGTTGTGGTGCTCAAGGTCTTAACCAAGGTTTAAACCTACGTGACAGTGGCTTAGACATCTCTTACACACTTCGTGCAGAAGCTATCGAGCAAAAACGTCAATCGTGGAAAAACGCCACTGAAAACGGTTTTACTGTCGGCACTTACGAAGAACTTATTCCAGATGCAGACGTAGTACTTAACTTAACACCTGACAAGCAGCATTCAGCGGTTGTTGAAGCAGTGATGCCATTAATGAAACACGGCGCTTGCCTAACCTACTCACACGGTTTTAACGTGGTAGAAGAAGGCATGAAAATTCGTGATGATTTAACAGTAATCATGGTAGCGCCTAAATGTCCTGGCTCTGAAGTACGTGAAGAATACAAACGTGGTTTTGGTGTACCAACACTTATCGCAGTACATGAAGACAACGATCCACGCGGCGAAGGTCTAGCGCTAGCAAAAGCATACGCTGCTGGTACTGGTGGTCATCGCGCGGGTGTTCTAATGTCATCATTTATCGCAGAAGTTAAGTCAGACTTAATGGGCGAACAAACCATCCTTTGTGGCATGCTACAAACTGGTTCAATCTTATGTTTTGAAAAGATGGTTGAGAAAGGTATCGACGCAGGCTACGCCTCTAAATTACTTCAATACGGTTGGGAAACAGTTACCGAAGCGCTTAAATACGGCGGTGTAACTAACATGTTAGATCGCCTATCTAACCCAGCGAAAGTAAAAGCGTTTGAGTTATCTGAAGAACTTAAGCAAATCATGCGTCCGCTTTACAACAAGCACATGGACGACATTATGAGCGGCGCTTTCTCATCAGGCATGATGGAAGATTGGGCTAACGATGACAAAAACTTACTAGGCTGGCGTGCAGATACGGCTGAAACAGCCTTTGAAAAACAACCTGCAGGCGATCAAGAAATCAGCGAACAAGAATTCTTCGACCACGGCATTTTAATGGTTGCTATGGTTCGCGCCGGTGTTGAGCTAGCCTTCGAAACGATGGTTGCCGCGGGCATCAAAGAAGAATCAGCATACTACGAATCTTTGCATGAAACGCCGTTAATCGCTAACACCATTGCTCGTAAAAAACTTTACGAAATGAACGCAACGATTTCTGACACAGCAGAATACGGTTGTTACCTATATAACCATGCGTGTGTACCAATGTTACGTGACTTCATGACGCGCATCGATACTGACGTTATCGGTCGTGGTCTAGACAACACTAGCAACGGCGTAGACAACGCACAATTAATTGCTATCAACAGTGAATTACGTAATCACCCAGTTGAACAAATTGGTAACACGTTACGTGGCCACATGTCAGCCATGAAAAAAATCGTTTAGTTGATAACATTGACCGAAAAAGGGCTATCATTTGATAGCCCTTTTTATTTCTCTTTATTTTTCAGTCGGTAAGTGATGTGGGATCGTCTTTGGATGACAACCATCGATACTGCGAAAATAATCTAATATCACGGGAAAATCGACATCGATATCGCCGGTTGGCATAAAGGGTTCACGAAAACGAACTTCCTTTGATTTGAAATCAAAACCAACCATTTCGATAGGGACATTTGCTTTACAGGCAATATGATAAAATCCTGATTTCCAACGCTTAATCTCGCTTCTGGTTCCTTCTGGCGCAATCCCTAAAATAAACTCATCATGGCTTTCATACATCGCCACTACTTGATCAACCAAATTATTATCTTTATGACGATAGACAGGGCTGCCACCTAACCAACGAAAAAACCAACCGTGAGGTGCATTAAACAATTGATGCTTGGCCAAAAACCTCACATTTGCCCCCATTGCTCCTCTGACAACCATGCCTAAAATAAAATCCCAATTGCTGGTATGAGGGCCAATAATGATTATAAATTTCTTCTCATTTGGCAGTTGGCCAACCATTTTCCAACCTAGTGCACGCAATATAAACTTACTAACAGATTGAAACATATAAAGTATTACCTTTCTTATTCTAATATTTAAATGACACTTTTATGGCATGCGCCTAATTTACACTAATTTTAGTCGAATTATCATATTGATAGCTCACAAAATTTCACGTTAAAATAAGTTTCGTTCCTCGGTTCTTTTGAGTTAGCTAATCATAATAGTGGCAAGTAACACTGCTTTGCTAACGCCACCCCAAGAGCCAATTGGTATTAGGTGTCAGTAGCCTAGTTTTATCAATTGGAAACATTGAACCCATCACGGCAAATATGCCACAGGGAAACGCTTTATGAATGAGCTGCTTTTAGAATCGTTAGTTGCCTTAACGGCTTTCGCCGTATTATGGACGCTGTACTATTCCATGATGAGGCATAAAGTTGAATCTCAGCCTGGTTCTCGATTCTTAATTATCGGTTTCACCCTTCTCTTCATTAGCTTCCTCATTGATATCACAGATAATTTTCCATCACTCAATCAATACATACTCATTGGTGACACACCAACCGAAGCCGTTATTGAAAAAGGAATTGGTTCCCTTATTGGTCTACTGTTTTTAGCGGTTGGCTTTCATCGCTGGTTGCCCGCGGTATTTGAACTATCTATCGCCAAAAAGAACATCCACAAACTCAATAGCAAACTGGGAAAACTTGTTGACGAACGCACGAGTGAGCTAAGCGACGTTAATCAACAACTCAGACAAGAGATCGCCGAGCGAGAAAAAGCGCAAAGCAAACTCGATAAACAAATGCTACAAGACCCACTAACTGAACTACCAAATAGATACGCACTACTTGAATACTTAGAGCATGAACGTTTACGCAGCAACGTTCATCCAAATCACTACGCTATGTTTATCATCGACTTAGATCAATTCAAAGCAGTAAATGACTCTCTCGGCCACGCCGTTGGTGATAAGGTTATTAAAGCGATTGGTAATCGACTTGCATTCAATCATCGTAGTGAAGATTTTTTAGGGCGACTAGGCGGCGATGAATTTGTGTTAGTAATGTCCATGAACAAAGACGATCCACAGTCAGCTGCATTGCAGACTTACAACAATGCGACAACCTTAATCGAATTAGTGGCAGCGCAACTAAAAGTCGACAAACATCAGTTTAACCTTTCTGCCAGCATCGGTATCACTGTATTTAATTACGGCGGAGGCCAATCTTCTGAAGACATCCTACGACAAGCGGATATCGCACTTTATAACGCCAAAGAAAAAGGTCAGGGTTTCTTTTCTTTTTTCCAACCAGAGATGCAAAAGAAAGCCCAAACACGCCTCAAGCAGTCTAAAGAACTTCATGATGCGCTATCTAACAAAGAACTCTTCTTACAATACCAACCTCAGGTTGATAAAGACGGTAAATTCATTGGTATGGAAGCGCTGCTGCGTTGGCATCATCCAATCAATGGCATTGTTGATCCATCTAATTTTATCGCGTTAGCAGAAGAAATTGGCATCATCGACAAACTAGGCCGCTACATCATGCACATGGCCTGTCAGCAATGTAATGATTTAGTCAGTAGTTTCTACCCAGATAACAAACTCAAAGTAGCTATTAACATCAGTCCAAGTCACTTCCTACAAGACGACTTTGTTGAACAAGTAAAAAGCATTACAGAAAATTACTCGATGCAAAATATGCAGCTAGTATTAGAAATTACTGAAGAAGTGACGATTGGCGACATCGAGGATGTCATTAAGAAAATGAACCAATTACGTCGCCTTCACGTCCATTTTTCACTAGACGATTTTGGCACTGGCTATTCATCACTCACATACTTAAAACAATTGCCAATAGACACGGTTAAAATTGACAAATCATTCATCCAAGAGCTGCATGAGAATAAAGATGATGCATCAATTGTCGAAGCAATCCTAACCATGACCCGTGCGCTAGAGATCGACGTCATTGCCGAAGGCATTGAAAATCAAAGCCAATACAAGTTTCTATCAAATCTTCATTGCCAATATTACCAAGGTTACTATTTTGGCAAACCAGAAAGCGTCGCCGCGCTCATTGAGAACGGCGACCTCATCGACAAACGAGCTATTTAGCTTCCTCCGTTTCAGATGCAACGCCTTGTGCTGTCACTAGGCGTTGATACCAGAACGACGCGCCTAAAATCAATACACCAATACCCATAAAGAGCACGACCTTTTGCCACAACACGGCATTGGCTGCATCGAGTAAACCGAGTTTAAGAATGCCTACAAATATCAATCCAAAACTAACGCGTACATTCAGTAAAGTGCGTTGATTCATAAACAAAATAACGGCACCGTGAATTGCAAGTGCAGGAGCAATCAACAAGTCTAATCGCAGATAATCGAAAGCACTCAAGGTTAATACATAAGTCACCAGCACCATGACATGCAATAAGAGATTATTAGCTTCTTTAAACCAACCGCCCATTAACGATTGCCTATACGCTTCACGTTGTTTAATGGAGGTCGCGACCACAAAGAGTAGTGGCGCAATGGCAAACCATTCGTCGGTGAAAATTAACGTCCAACTGCTCACAATATAGAACAACTGCATCAGTCCAATCATCAATGAGTGACGTTGAGCCAACCACCAATTCGGTGCAATCAGCATCATCGCAGTCCAATACAACAAACCAACAAGATGTGAAACAACGAAAGAATCTGTCGCTGTAGCAATCGCTAATGGCAACATCATGCCCAATGTCCACAGCCCCCACCCTGCTATATATTGATACAACGCATCACTCTTACGCTGGTTCAGCATATACGCAGCGCCATAACACAAGCTAAATAACGCAGTCGCTATCAAGCTGCTAGTAATTGATGACGACAGCGCACCAAAAATCAGGCATAAACTCGCCAAGCTAACCAAAATTTTAGCCTGCCACACAATCCATTTATGCTTAGCAAGTTGCGCAAAACAAACAGCCAACAATGGCGATAGCCAAACAATTAAAATGACATCAGCTTCCAAGCGTCTAAAGCCGGTGGCTAACCAACACACAGGAACGATAAGATAAAAGGCAATACGCGCATATTCAGAAAACTGACGCAGCGGACTCTCTGGCGCATAACGACGAAAATATTCAGCAAACAACCACAACTGAACTAATGCCGAGGCTAACGACAACTTGGCAAATAATGGTAATAATGAGAACCGGTAAATACCGGAATTTACGGCGTGTTCTAACGCGTAAATAATAGGAACGATAATCAACGACAGCGCCAACAATTCAATGCTCTTTTGCCCACAAACCCGCGCCCTAAATAACAATGCAGCTTGCAGCGCAATAACCGCAGGTGCTACCCAATCACCAAGCCACATAACGCCACAAGTGAAAATCAACAAAGCGATCCAAGCTGATTCACAAAAGAGTAATAAAGGCTTAATACGTTGCTGAGTAAACTGTAAAAACACTTTGTTATCAGTAATTAAACGCAACCAAATACTGAGCGTAGCTAATACAGTCAATGCCATTAACCATTCATTAAAACTTTGTAAAGAAGGCAACAATTTCGAATTATCAAACACGCCAATCAAACTATAAAACAGTGCAACAACCGCTAACACCTGCCCCTGATTAATAACACTTGGTAATAAGTATCGGCGGCCAATGACAATCAGTAACAAGCCTTCAACAGCCCAAGCAACACCCCAAAGCTCGCCGCCAATCGAACTTACCGCCATCAATACCAACCAAATAGTCGCAATTAATGCCATGAAGTGAGTTAACGGATGTTTGATGCGGTACAACACATAACCAGCGGCTACCGCGGCGATACCATTCATCCCAAACATTAACGCTAACCATCCACTAAATGCATCACTAGCCTGGAAGAAAAACAGTAAATTTGCGCCAATTAACGCCGCTAAAAACAACATCACATGCTGCTGACGCTGCTCCTTAAACACCAAGTTAAACGTAATGTAACCAAAGAACAGTAAGTAAAATACATCAATAAAAACAATAGGAAAGCTAAATAATGGCTGACTCACTGCCCACTCAAGGGCAACTAACACAAATGCCAGACTCAAGTTAGCTAACCAAGCACCCACATAACGATAAGCAAGGATTAAACTACTTAATGTAACTAACGCCAATGACACTAGATACCAACTACCGTGCACGCCAACAGTATCAGACAACAATGGAATCACAGACACACCAACAATACCCAATGCCGCAACGACTTTAGTTTCTAGCCACATAGCAAGACCATGAGCAGCCAGTGCAATCGCTAAATACAACGCAATAATCATCCAAATCGACAAAATCTGGTACACATCACCTGCAAAGTAAACGGTGCTATAAAGCAATAAAATGCCCAAGCTCACAATGGCCGTCGCAAATTCACCAAACTTTGTTTGTCGCTTGAGATAAATCCCCAGCACCATTACCGCAGCGGCGGCGCTTAGCATCAATAGCGATTTCAAACCCACGCCCATTTGATCAATCAACAGCTGCATTAAATAACCAAAGCCAGCAAGTGTTAAACCAATGCCCATGATGGTTAAAACGAAAATACCTAACATGCCACGCTCTTTGTAAGAGCGATAAACATTAGCCACTGGCTTAAACCAATCAAAAACAGACGCCATAATCGTTTGAAACATTATCTCGACAAAAGACGGTTTATTCTCTTTAGGTTTCACAGCGACAGGCTTAGCTTGTGGTGTAGTTGCAGTCGAATTTTTAGCAACAACAGATGCAGTTGGCACTTCAACAGTCTGATTAATTTCAACGTCCGTCGGCGCTACGTCATGATGAACAGCAACAGCCTCTTTATTAACGGAGTTGTCTGACAATTGAGAAATTTGCTGTGAAACAACGGGATCAGGTGGGGCGGAATATTCGGGATCAACTTGAGCGATACGAAACTCAAGATTCTTAATGCGCGCATCAAATTGGCTCTTAAGCTGAGCCAATTCATACTTGAGTGCATTAACTTCATCGTTATTTTTCAAGATTACGTCCTGTAAGCGGGAATATCGAACAAGACGCTAGTATGGCACAAAAAATCTACATTTTGACGCCAAACTCAAAGTATTAAAATACAATCCTATGGGTTTAATATTTTGTGAAGTGTCGAAAAAATATGAGCACCATCAACCTTGATACCATTATGCTCGTGAGCCGCAGAGTACCACGCTATAGCGCCATTTACCTGCTGTAATGTTTCATTTGAGTAAGCCATATCAACATACATATCGCTTTCATACACAGCGGCCGCAACAGGCACCGTATTGTTAGCTAACTGATGCAAATCATACAACGCTGGCCAATCATCTTTTTCAGCCAATAATTGGGCCGCTTTTACTAAAGGTTTGAGCTGTGAAAATTGCTCAAACATCCAAGGAAAAATCATTTCTCCAGTAAAGTTAAACGACTGACTGTGCTCATCGATATTAAATTCATTGGCAAATGATTGATGTCGAACTTGGTGGGCTGCCCAGTTTGACGCAAACGCCTGACAATAAATCGACTCATGCAAAAAAGCAAAAATAGGGTTAGTGTCATAATCAAGCAAATTCAGCATCGATTGCTTAAACACAAAACTCAGCGCTTTAATGCCGTTCACCTCAACAAACGCTTGCTCCAACATGGCATACAACTCTTGATGTCCGCCAGTCATTCCTAAATGAATACCCAATAACTGAAAACGTTCAACCGTTAACGGTGAACCATCTGGAAGGGTCTCTGGTGTAGTTAACAAATACTGCGCAACCGAATGGGCAATAGATTGGGCTTGAGGATAGGTATCAAAAAACAGCTTATTTTTATCGAGAACACGCTTAAAAGTTTTGCGGTAGACATCCGTCGCTGGTCGTGTCAACGATGGGATGCCACCAGTAATAAACGCCTGCTTAATGGCTTCTGGTGAAGCCGATAAATAACGTAATACACAAAAACCACCGAAGCTTTGACCTAAAATAGACCACTTCTCTTCACCAATGAGCTCACCGCGAATTGTTTCTGCGTCACGAATAATATTGTCACTACGATAATGAGCGAGCTGTGCTGCTTGTTGCTCTGGCGTCAAATGAGCTAATGTTTGCGCCGTCACTGGCGAGCTACACGCGGTGCCTCGTTGATCGAGCAACAACACGCGATAATGCTTACACGCCTCACCAATCCAACCGTCTAGTCCCGTTGGGCGGCTGGCGCCAAATCCTGGTCCACCTTGAAAAAACACCAAATAAGGTAATTCGTTTTCTCGCCCCGACTCACTAGCTACTTCACGTGCAAAAACAGATAATTGTTGTTGCTGAGGCTGTTGATAATCTAACGGAACAGTAAATCGGCGATCTTGACAAACAAGGCCATTAACAACGTAAGTATCTAGCATTTCAAATCCAATAATTAAGAAAAACGTTTAACATTGAACAAGAGTATACGTTGCAAATAGCTAGAGACAAATAACCTTAGCTAACTTTCTAAATGCGCCTTTGCCAACGACAACTGACCATCGGCCACTAACTCTTTAGCGATGGCTTCTCTTAACGCCATTGGCTTTTTAGCACTGAGTTTTTGATGTATTTCAAGGCGGTCTATCGCAATTTCAAAACAACGAATTTGCGTTAACATAGTTGTCATTAGCCTTTCTGACTGCTGTTCATACCGCCATGCATCTCTTTCAAACTGAAGGACTTGCGATTTAATTGTCTCTTCATTTTTACTGGCTGCCAAAAAACTAAACTGACCACTAATATGCAAGCGACGATAATTCCAAGTTGGCACCAATTGTTTTTGATGAACCAACGGCGATACATAATTATCCCCGCCATCAAAAACCACAGTTACCGATGGCGAATTGTCTAACAGCCACGCCAATTTATTTTCTACTGACATATGGCCAGTTAAAACCCTGCGTGCGCGATCCAATTGCAATGGCAAGTAAATAATTTGGTCAATCAGATTGTCATTACTCGCAATCATAATTTGCGCCAAGGGCTGCTCCGCAATTAACTCGGCAGCGGCATCACTAATATCACAAACAGGCTGTTCTTTTGGTGTCTTTGCACCCGCAATTCTTGCCTCCAAACGCTGCTTTGCTGACGGCCATTCATCTCGCACCATACTAAACATGGCCGTGTCACGATATTCCCCCGTCGACAGCAACACACTGTGACGAAAAATTCCCTCAAAGCTCATCCCTAAACGGCTAATGGCATTACGCGATTTTTGATTGCGTTTATGAGTCCGTAATTGCACTCGCACCGCGCCCAACTCCTCAAATGCATGCTTTAACAACAATAACTTACAGTTCGAATTGATATGAGTGCGTTGAAAATCGGGATTGATCCACGTGTAGCCAATTTCAACCGTGCTATTAACGACATCAATACTTAAATAACGTGTACTGCCCACAAAACGCCCAGTGGCATTATCGATAATGGCAAACATCACCTGCTCTTTGCGTTCAACAGCGCTCAACCCAGTCTCTACCCAACGTGTGGCGGTTGCTAAAGACTTACATTTATGAGGAGGCGTCCATTGCCATATTTTGTCTGGTTTTCCAGCTTCATAAAATTCGTCAACTTGCGTCATCGTCATAGGGCTCAGGGTAACAATGTCATTAGATAACGTGATAGGCAGTGGTTGCTTCATAAAATACATCTCTACGGTCAAAAGTTAGACGTATTATCTAAACATCTGGTAGATTGTTAATAACCAGAATTAAAGTTTATCCTATACCAGTGAAAACACTTTACATCACCAGTGAATCATTAGCGTCATCTAGAGGCCCTAAATACCTTGCGATCAGCCATGCGCTGCGCCAAGCAATCAAACAAGGTCAGGTAAAAGAGAACGAACAACTACCATCTGCACGAGAGTTAGCAAAACAGCTTAAAACCAATCGCCATACCATCATGGCAGCCTACAATGAACTCATTGCTCAAGGGTGGATTAACAGCAAACAACGCAGTGGTTATTTTGTTGCATCGAACTTACCAATCAACAGCTCGCAACCAGCAACAAAAACTAATTCATCGTTTAATCAGACGTTTAAGTGGAATTTTGTAAAAAACGCCTCACCAACTTATGAAACTGTGGCAGCTTCTTTTCGATTTAATTTCGCCGGCGGCACACCAGATATTTCATTATTTCCATTCCACGAATTTAAAAGCTATGTAAACGATGCATTCGCCAGGCCACAACTCGCCGAACTAAACTACGGTAACATAGCTGGTTTTTCTCCATTAATAGAACAAGTTAGCCATTACCTCAGACGAACTCGTTCACTCACAGATCGCGAAATAGTCATCACCAATGGCTCACAAGAGGCGTTATACATCCTCTCTCAACTATTACTGTCACCAGCCAATAGTGTTGCCACTGAAGCCATGGGATATGCCCCAGCATGGCGTAGCTTCCAAAGTTCAGGAACCACAGTCATTTCCATAAAACAAGATGAGAATGGGATGATACCTGAGGAATTGGAGAAAGCGATCACTAACCAAATGACGGCTGGTCAACCTATTTCCGTTATTTACCTCACGCCGCTTCATCAATACCCAACAACGGTTACCTTGCCTGTTGATCGTCGCCACGCCATTTATAAAATAGCTAGTCAGCACAACATTGCCATTATTGAAGACGACTACGACCACGAATATCACTACCGCTGCCAACCGCTGGCGCCAATGGCCAGTGATGACCCCAATGGGTTAGTCATTTATTTATCAACCTTTTCAAAAGTTATGTTTCCCGGTGCACGCATTGGCTTTATGGCGTTAGATAAAACACTCGCCCAAGCAGTCACAAACTATAGAAGCCTAATGAATCACAAAGTCAGCGTGCCAATGCAAGACGCCATCGCCAGATGGATGCAAGCAGGCTCATTTGAACGCTACCTTCGCAAGGCCACCAAAATTTATCATCAACGCCGTGATTTTATGAACCAGCAACTCACTCACTATCAAGAGCAAGGCATCGTTGAATCTTTCACATTACCTGACGGTGGCATGGCAATGTGGGTTAAGGTCAATCAAAGTGCAAACGCCTTAGCAAAATCAGCACTAAATAACGATATTTACATCCAACAAGAGGCGCAATTCTTACTCGATAAAAATCAAACGAGTGATCGATTTATTCGCCTTGGGTTTGCTGGTTTAACGGAAGAAAACATCGAAATTGGACTACAACGCCTATTTGATCAAAAAAATGCATAAATTCTTACAATATTCCGCGTGTTTACTGGCTATTTATACCCCATATTGTTTATATTAAGCCCCACTAGACTACAGTCTCTTTTTTTCACTTTTTCACGGAATTACTCATGTCAGATTCAGCATTACCAAAGTTAGAGCAACTCATCGAGCAACTGATCGCTAAAAACGCTTCACAAAACGAAGAAATCTCACGTCTTGTAGGACAAAATGAAGCGCTAGCATCTCAAGTTAAACAGCTTGAAGACGACAACGAAACACTACAGTTAGAAGCGCTAGAGCAAGAAGAAAGCCACAGCGCAACTATTAGTAAAATCAATGCAATTGTTGGGCGCCTTGAGCAAGAAGCCTAATGAGCCAAGAGTTAACAATCACCCTGCTGGATAAAACTCTTTCGGTAGCTTGTCCCGCTGGGCAAGCAGAAGCCTTGTTAGAATCAGCACAATTGTTAAACGAACAAATGCTTAAAGTGCAACAAAAAAAACCAAGCGCCAGCTTGTTAAACGTTGCACTGATTGCGGCATTGAACCTCAGTTACGAATTGCTTGAAAACAAAAATCGGCAAATCGCCAACGAACAGTCAATGACCCAACTAAGCGAGCTTGTTACTCAGGCATTAGCAGACTAAAGACTACTGTTCATTACGCAGTCTCAGTGCTTTTAGCCAAAAGCACCAAGGCTTTTTATTGTCTGGCGAACAAATAGCATTCGTTACAAAATTAATCTATCCTATTGAATACTCAAGTGACTTTATCAAAGCTTGAGTATTATATTTTCGTTTAGGAGTAAGATCTGTGACTGACTATTTAACCCAATTCATCGCTCAATATCAGCCAATCACCCAATTCGTCTGGTTAGACAGTGTTATTCTTGTTGCCATTATGCTATTGGTCAGCCTGATTGTAGACAAAATAGATCGTCGCATTCTCATTAATCTACTCCATCGCCTACTTGGTAAAACAGCCCCTAAGACACTCGATTTACTCGAAAAACATCAAGCACTTGCAAAAATAGCCGCCGTTATTCCACTACTGATTATTTCATCGTTTAGCCCAGTCGCACTCAGCGCTTACCCAGCGCTAAGCGGTATAGTCGTCACCGTGTGTAACATCGCCATTCTCATGAAAATGGCATCGTTTATATTCGCACTGCTAGATGTCACCCTCGATGTTGCCCGCGAACGCGGCCTCAACAAAAAGTTACCAATAAAGAGCATCAACCAACTTATTAAACTCTTTGTATTCTTAGTGGTTGCCGTTATCTCTATATCTACCGTCCTTGGTAAGTCACCGCTGTACTTCCTTAGTGGTTTAGGCGCCATGACAGCAGTCGTGCTGTTAGTGTTTAAAGACACCATCCTTGGCTTTGTCGCCGGCGTACAACTTGCCGCTAACCAAATGGTCAGCCGCGGCGACTGGATCGAAATGCCAAAATACGGCGCCGACGGTGAAGTGTTAGAAGTTGCTCTCACCACAGTGCAAGTCCAAAACTGGGATAAAACCATCACCATGATCCCAACCTACGCCCTCATTAGCGACTCATTCAAAAACTGGCGCGGTATGGAACAAGCCGGCGGACGCCGCATCAAGCGTTCAATTCGACTCGACGTAAACAGCATTGGATTCATGGATCAATCACTCATTGAGCACCTACAAAAAATAGACTCAATTTCTGATTACCTTGTTGAAAAACAAAACGAAATCAATGAGCAGAACCAACAGCTAGCCAGCGACCTAACCGTCAATGCCAATGGCCGTAAACTCACAAACGTCGGCACCTTCCGCGCTTACTTAGAATACTATTTACGAAACCATCCAATGGTTAGCCAAGAAATGACCCTCATCGTTCGTCAGTTACCTGCCGATGAAAATGGCTTACCCATCGAACTCTACTTATTTTGTACCGACATTCGTTGGGCTGCTTACGAAGCGATTCAAGCTGATTTGTTCGACCATATTTACGCCGTACTCCCAGAATTCAACCTTCGCGCTTTCCAAAGTCCAAGCGGCTACGACTGGCGTCAACAGTAAATTAAATCAGGCCTATTCATAGGCCTTTTTTATGCCATTAATCACAGCAAAAAACGTAATAAAAATGCGAACCATTGCTAACAAACAACCTTAATATTGCTTTTAAATCATAACGTTAATGACAAGTGTTCTCAGTCGTCAGAAAAGCCTTTAAAAACTTCGGATAAATCACATTTATCCCCGCGCTAAGCGTTGACCCACCCGCAAATTTACGCCATTATTCTCGCTAATAAATTTCGACCAAATACTTTTTACCAAATAGAAAGGGCTCACATGCTAGCACAACCAATGATCGACAAACTCAACGAACAAATTAACCTTGAGTTCTATTCATCAAACTTATATCTGCAAATGAGCGCTTGGTGTGAAGACAAAAGCTTCGACGGTGCAGCGGCTTTCTTACGCAAACACGCTAACGAAGAAATGGAACACATGAAACGTCTATTCACTTACGTTTCAGAAACTGGCGGCCTACCAATTTTAGGTGCTATCGAAGCCGCACCACATCAGTTCGAATCACTCCATGACGTATTCACACAAATTCTCGATCACGAATGTGAAATAACAAGCAAAATCAACGAACTTGCTCACGTAGCTTTCACAAGCCACGACTACTCAACGTTCAATTTCCTCCAATGGTACGTTGCCGAGCAACACGAAGAAGAGAAGCTATTCAAAGGCATCTTAGACAAGCTAGAAATGATCGGAAACGACGGTTCAGCTATGTACATGTTCGACAAAGACTTCGCAGCAATGGCTATTGAAGGCAGCGGCGGCAGCATCATGGAACCAGGCTCAACAGTAGAGTAGCCTAAGCGCCCATTGGCGGGTACAATACGCAAGCTTTATTCTGTGGTGAAAATCAATTTAGAGCCTGCGTAATTTATGATGTGCAATTTCAGTTTGTAACTCTAATTCGAACTTTTTCTCACGCACACCAGTTACTTTTCTTTGCTTCGCCAAAGAAAAGTAACCAAAAGAAAGGCGACCCGTCATTTATCGCTCGTCTTAAATAATAAATTGTCTATTCAATACCGTATTTGATCCGCATCCCTGCGGAAAATACTAAAAAATCATCCATGATTTTTTTATTGGCCAATTTCTAATTTAAGGCGATAACAAACGGGACTTTCCGCGCATTAAATAACTTCTTTCACCTCAAATAAACCTCAACACGTTACATGCACAACCAAATACATTTTATATAGAGAACTAAATGAACAATTTCGACGTAATAATTATTGGCGCAGGCGCCGCAGGTCTTCACTGTGCAGCCACGGCTGGCTATCGCGGCAAAAACGTATTATTACTCGATAATGCCAAAAAAGCGGGACGTAAAATCCTCATTAGTGGCGGTGGTCGTTGTAACTTCACCAACTACAACATCGAACCTAGCGCATTTATATGTGGTAACAAACACTTCGTCAAATCAGCATTGAGTCGCTACACCCAGTGGGACTTCATTGCCATGGTCGACAAATACCAAATCCCTTACCACGAAAAAACACTCGGCCAACTATTCTGCGACGACAGCGCTAAAGACATTGTTAACATGCTAGAAAGCGAATGTAAAAACGCTAACGTGACGACTCAACTTCGCACCGAAATTGCTGCCATTGCCAAAACCGACGACGGCTTTGACATTACGACTAACGAAGGCAAGTTCCACACAACCTCGTTAGTTATCGCCACAGGCGGCCTCTCAATGCCGAAACTCGGCGCTACTCCATTCGGTTATAAAGTGGCCCAACAATTTGGTTTAACAGTCACAGAAACAACCGCAGGGCTTGTTCCTTTTACTTGGCAAAACAACGACAAAGAGGATTACGAGTGTTTGTCAGGCATCAGCCTACCAGCGTCTGTAACTTGTGAAAACGGCGTTAACTTTAGTGAAGATATGTTATTCACCCATCGCGGTTTATCAGGCCCTGTCATGCTACAAGTGTCGTCATATTGGAAAACAGGTGAAGCCATCACCATCGATTTACTACCAAGCAACGACTTACAAAACGAGCTAGAACGCGCCCGTGAAAAAAGCCCAAAGCAAGCATTAAAAACCTGCTTGAATCAGCACTTTCCCAAACGCTTTATCGAACGTTTAGTCGAGCTAAACAAAATTGATGACAAACCATTAAATCAATTTAATGACAAAGAGTTAGCGTCAATCGCCACCTATTTCCATCAATGGAAAATCAAGCCCAACGGCACCGAAGGCTACCGCACTGCCGAAGTCACCCTAGGCGGCGTCGACACCGACGAACTCAGCTCAAAAACCATGGAAGCCAAAAACGTTAAAGGTCTCTATTTCATCGGCGAAGTTGTTGATGTTAGCGGTTGGTTAGGAGGCTACAATTTCCAATGGGCATGGGCGAGTGGATGGGCTTGTGGGGACGCCGTTTAATTATTGCGCTTATCCAATTATTGTTATTACAACTGAACAAGTGACCGTTTCGTTCCTCTAATATTGTTGCGTAGCAGCTAAAATAAGCATAAAAAAACCCCTAGTGAATGGAATAACCACTTACTGAGGGGTATTTTTTACATAATCATACTTTTTTAATTAAATTGATATTCATTAAAACGAATAATTGATTCCTACAGACAAGTTATTAACATCATTAAATGGGAGGTTATAACGAGTGGCTTGCACATTAACCTCAACATTAGTTAACACTTGATAACCAAGTGTTGCAGTATAAAAAACATCAGTACCGCTATCACTACGTTTGATAGTCGTGCTATTTAATGTGCTGCTGTAATCTAAATCCCATGCTAGTAACCCGAGACCGATGGCAACATTTACGGCATCATTGTGCCAAACTCGATACTGACTTTGCACACTGAAACCATCGACTAACTTAGGAGCGATATCGACAACGCTTTGATGAAATTGACTAGTATTCAATGTACTACCAGAGATGATTGTTTCAGTATCCCCTAACTGTTCGTAATTTAAGCTAAATGAAAAATCATCATAATTAAACCCCGCACCAACTCGGAAACTTACATCACTATCATCAAAACTAATCGCATCAAGATCTTTAATATTTGAACTATTAATAGTTTCTAGTGCGGTACTTTTCCCAACGGCTCCCGTAATAAACCATTCTGCGCTCGCATTAAAGCTAGCTAAACTAATCAAAACTGCCGTGAAACCAACTAGTCGTTTAGCGAATAGCTGCCTTAAAGTTAACACCATAACCATCGCCAATATCATCATGCCCATACTGCCTCCTTTTGACTTATTGGTCACTGTTACGCCCTCAAATGCCGTTACTTGCACATTCACTTGTCCAGTAACCGCAGGGTTGAACGTATCTGTTACTTGATAGCTAATGGTAGCAAGGCCATTGAAGCCTTGTGCAGGTGTGTAAGTTAACGAGTTATCACTATTAACGACCACACGACCTACATCAGCACTGGCACTAGCGACCGTTAACGTATCGCCGTCAATGTCACTGTCATTTGCTAAGACATTTAACGTGATTGCCGTTCTATCGTCAGTGCTAGCATCATCAGCTTCTGCTTGAGGTGCATCATTAGTAAATACTTCGACACTAACCATTGCACTACTTGTGCCTCCATTACCATCTGACACACTATAAGTGACAGTGTCTATTCCAACAAAATCAGTTTGTGCTTGGTAATGTAATTGATTATCAGCAGTAATAGTGACGGTACCAAAAATACTGGTTACCACACCCAAACTCAGTTCATCATTATCGATATCGGTATCATTTGCTAACACATCAATGATAATCGTTTGATTACGTCTTAATCTTACTGAATCAGCTAATGGTTGTGGTGACGTATTATTGTCAGCTTGCACCGCAACCCCACCTGGGTCGACAATCGTTCCGTTTGCTATGCCATCGTCATCATTAGCACCACCATCACTAATCGTTAGCTGAACACACCAATGTCCTTCTGTTAAACCCACGCTCCAAGATTCACTCGCAGGCGGCGGGCAATACCCTCTCTGGCCTGCCGCTGAATGTAGCTGATTATCACTATCTTCAACAAAGTCAGTCCAGCCGTTTCCATCACTGTACTTACGATAAACAGCACCTGCGGGAATTGGTTGGCGCTGCGGTAAAACTACGCGATAGTTTTGGCCAATAACGGGTAACCCAGTCGCAATGTAATCAAAAATACCACCAACATTTGGTAAATCATCCGATGCTATTACATTGCTTTGTAAATCTGTAGAAGTCAGTAGAACACCACCCGTTTCACCTGCTGCTAATGTTGCGCCTTTACGTAAACAGACACCAGGATCGCCTTCCACTAAGAATGCATTTTGAATAGCAGCTCGCTCAGGCAAGACGTTACATTCAGCAATAGCATCTAAATAATCAGGAATACCATCTTGATCGGTATCACTATAGCCCTCTTGTTCATCGGGAATTAAATCGCCATCGCTATCGATGTCAGTCAACGGAGGAAGCTCAGCATTCACTTCGAAATAAAGTGTTTGATTTGCTGATAGATTACCTTCGCCATCATCGGTTACATTCAGGCGAATACTATAGATGCCATTAGCCAAGTTGCTTGGATCAAAGACTAATTGATTATCAAATTCATCAACAACGTCTAGTTCGGCATCATATTGCCACTGGCTAGTCACGATATCATTATTAGCATCACTAATATCGGCATTAACAGATACTAAACCATTAATAGGAGTAACTAATTGGCGAGATTGACCATCTTGGCGCATTGCTAATGCTATTTCAGGTGCAAGATTGCGCTCAACAATCGTCAAAGTATGCGTCGACTTACTACCTAGATTGCCATCTCCTAGGGTTACAATCAGTATTTCATCACCTTCAGTCTCACTATCATCCATAATATTAATATTAATTAATGCTTCAGTACCTGAAACAATTTCGACTTCATCACTAGCAATAACATAATCATTATCGTCGACACTTCCAGAAATAGTAAAAGGAATAATGAGCGGATAAACTGGTGCTTCGCCATTAAGCAATACGCTTATGCTGACACTTGCCCCCTCAATAGCCATTTGATCTTTACTCAACGATATTAAAGGATGAACAACTACTTTTTGGCTAGCAATGCTGGTTAAACCAGTTGCTTCTTCAGTTGCTTGCCAGTAAGCAAGATTGTTGCCCGGCTGAAATAATGGTCCATTTAACAAGCTCACCGGCACAGGACGACCGTCTTTGTTTACAGCAGTTGCAATACCTAAATCAGCTTGGCTATATAAACCAACAGCATTAAGCTCTACGTCATCGGGAACAGTAATAACCGGAACTGAATCAACAGCGCCCCGAATCGACACTTGAACGCTTGCTTCACCGAACTCGTCATTACCATCGGTAATACTATAATCCAGTTCAACTTGACCAATAAAGCCACTGTCAACTGTCAGAATTATTTGATTATTTTCAATAACAGCTTGACCAATACCGCTACTAGTAGCGGTTACAGTTAATTCATCGCCATCAACGTCACTATCATTATCGATGACATTCAACAGGTAGCGATTTTGTTCGTTACGTTCAAATTCAAAGCTATCATCGATCGCATTAGGAGCACTGTTAACACTTAAGACTTCAAGGCTAAAGCGATCAAGGCTCGCGCTAAGACCATCGTTATCAGTAACAGTAATAATAATGCCTTCAGTAATTCCGCGGTTATCCTTATTTGGTGTGCCCATAAGCTCACCAGTAGACACATTAAAGCTTGCCCATTCCGGTTTATTAACAATGGTGAAGGTTAACGTACTGTTAGGATCTATGTCTTCAACGGTTGGCGTAAAGGTATATTCCTCACCTTCATTAACTGCAGTTAATGGAGTGCCACTAATCATTGGGGCATCATTAACATTAGTTACCGTAATAGAAAAACCTGGCAAGCTAGCTGTCTCGCCGCC
>MPDF01000038.1 GCA_001874365.1 Gammaproteobacteria bacterium MedPE
GATTGCACGAATTTTAAGTGAACAGTTTAGTGAGCGGGGTGTGGAGAAGGGCTATCTTGCGATGGTACGTGGTCACCTACATGGCCAGAATACGTTGGATTATCCGCTTAAAGAAGAACTTGATAAGATTGCTGACAAAAATGCACAGCAAGATAAAGAACCGCAAACTGCGATTACTCGTTGGACAAATTTATTACATGGTGAGTTTGATGCACCAATAGGCAAGTATGAAAAAGCGCGCTTTAGTTTGGTTGCTTTAAAGCCACAAACTGGACGTAAGCACCAATTACGCCGACATCTTGCTCATCTGCGTCATCCTATAATGGGTGATACGACGCATGGTGATGGAAAACAAAATAAGTACTTTAAAGCACATCTTGGTGAACAACGGCTGATGCTCCATGCTGCTCAGTTAAATTTGACTCATCCTGTCACTGGGATACCCGTTGAGCTAGTCGCATCTGTTCCTCGCTCTTTTACCTGTATATGCCAGAAAGTAGGGTGGAGTGATGTGCCCAAGTTACCACTAAGTTACTTTTAATCGTTGTAAGAGAAGCCTAGTTTGTGATGAGGTTATCTCAAACTAGGCTTAATTTTAATGCGCTAACTTAAATCGGATTCATCGCTATTTAAGTTTGAGCGTTGACCACACCAATCGATGGTCAGACGATGATTCTCGGTCTTTAATCAAACGATATAATTCATTGTCTGTATGCGGCCAAAATACACCATTTTCAATAACTTCAATACCATAGGTTGAAGGAAGTACATAATCGGCGCGCATTCCCCAATAAGCGGTATGGTATTTGGAAAGTGCATTATCAGCCTTGTGAAGATCACCACCTTCGCTACTTGGAATAGTTGTATCATTGGTCAATGGACTGGCCAGCAGTTTGCCAATCGCTTCTTTACGCGAATTTCCCTCAGTCGCTGAGGAATTTTGATCACCCATTACAATAAAACGAGCGTTAGGTTTTAAACCGCCATTAATGCCCTTGTCATCAACAATATAGTCTGCCAGTGTCGGCGTAATATAATCATGCCAAAAGCGAACTTCATCATGGTTTTTAGTACCATTTCTATCTTCTGGACCATCAAACACGGGTGGCGTTGGATGAGACGCTAATACGTGAATCATCTCGCCGTTGACGTCTACAGGGACATCCCAATGAGATTTTGATGACAAGGGGTACTGGGCCCAGATTTCATCGCTATAAAAAGACTGTCCAGTCGATGGAGCAATAGGGCGCAGCGCACCAGGCATATCTTTCCACTTAAAGTGCTGGAACGTACGAATATTAGCGGTATCTATCGGATAGCGTGACAGCAATACCATGCCGTATTGACCTTCGAAGAATCCAAACCCCCAAGCATCGCCTTGTGTGCCAGTTGCCTTTCCATCACCTGTTAAGTCGAATGGGCTAGGTTTTCCTGTATTTACGGTCGAATAATAATAGTACGGATAGTCTATTGCAGTGATATCACTATGCTGTGCAGTATTTAAATATTTCTTAATAAATAACTCAATACCGTCTTTGGGATCTTTAATGTAATCGAATTCATTTAACAAAATAATGTCAGGACGGGTACGTTGAATAATTTCAGCGATGTTCTTAATTTGTTGATTGCCAGCTTGCAACTGGGTCTTTAATACTTGATTTGTCGCTTTGCTCGCATTTCTACCAACATAATTAGTGGCGTCCATACTCACGTTGAACGTAGCAATTTTTAAGGTTGTATTCTGTTGTACAGTCGGTGTAGGGGAGTTGCAGCCCATAATGCCAACAACAACTAAAAGGCTTAGTAGAGGTTTTAACATGAATATCTCATTGTATTATTTTTTGGTGTCATCATACGCCATTAGCTTACGTTGAAACAGTGAGCTAGCTCATTGACTGAGAATCGCTTGGTATTTTTTTGACACAAAAAAAATGCCAATCTCTCGATTGGCATTTATTAATGGTTAATTAACTAACGCTCAAATTAGAACTTGTAGCTAACACCAATTTTCAAGCGCCATGTAGACTCTTGTGGGTCAAAGGTATTGCTGTCGTTTCTAACGCCATCAATAACATATTTCTTAGTAGTTGGATCGATAGTCGCTTTGTAAAGGCGAGAAGTACCAAAGTCATTCACGTAAACTTTACCGCGTCGACTGTCAATTAGATTCAGTAAATTATCAACGGTTAGATATACTGAGCCCTTATGTCCTTCCATTAAACCAGGAATTTCTTGACGGATTGTTAAATCAAGTGTGTTAACCCATGGAGTACGTGCCTCATTTTTAGGACCATAACCACCAGCGTAACTACTTAAACCTGCTTCTTCAATTCGTGCTAGTACTTCTGCTTCGCTTGTATTATCTGTGTAGATTACATTGCTATCGCCAGCAGTTGGGATATACGGTAAGTAGTTACCAGCGTAGAAGCCAGGGCTTAGCATTGACCAAGGATCGTCGTAATCGCCGAAGTCATCCCAGTTTGTTACGTATGAGAATGGCTTACCTGAACGACGCTCAAAGAACACGTCAAAGTTTGTCGCGTAACCATCAAAGAATTCTGCTTCATAACCTAAAGTCATTACGAAGCGATGTTCGATTTGGTAGTTTGCTGTACCAACAACTGGATTGCTACGATCTAAACCAACATTGTAACGGTAGTTACTACGTGCTGTAGAACTTGTTCCACCGTGACCTTCTGTAATGTCTTGGTTAGTGTAAGACGTCGAGAATTTGATGCCATTGTCGAACGTTTTAGCTAGAGACGCAGATAAGATTAGCGATTTACCATCTTTGTCTGAGTTAGTTAGCATTAAGTCATAGCGACGGTCGTCGTCATTGTATAATGTTAAACCGCCATCAGCTGTTTTACCTGAAATATCAGATTCTTGTAAAGATGCATCAACCCACCATTGTTGGTCAATTTTTTGAACGTAGATAGCTTCTAGAGATACCGCGAAGTCTTCACCGATACCAGGAATGTCAAGGTTGTAGTCCGCAGCTAACTGGTAACGCCAATCTGAAGGCAGTTTGAAGTTAGGATCAGTCAAGTTAACGTTACCGTCTGAATCAGCATTTTGGATCGCATCAGCTGCTGGGCCGTAAATGCTAGTAATAACATTGTTGTTAGCTGTAGGGGTCGTCGTGAAGTCTTCATCTCGGTAGAAACCAAGGTTTACGCCGCTATTTGAGTAAGCGTTTGAAATCCATACATTTGGATTACCACCAGAGAAACGACCTATACCACCGCGAACAGTTAGATCGTCGTTAACTGTGTAGTTAAAGCCGAAACGCGGTAACAGAATGCTGATTCCATCTAGGTTCTCAGTATTGTCGTAACCAGTACGTTCCATTGAGTTTTTGTTGTAAAGTGGCTTGTCATCTGAGCCTAATACTTCGTAACGTAAACCGAAATCTAGTGTTAAATCATCGCTATATTCCCATGTATCATGAACATATAGTGCCGTTGTTTCACGGTTAAAGTCAGCTGCAGCAACGCTAGAATCGTTGCCAATACCGTTTTGATAGGTGTATCTGCCAACATTACCCGCTTCAAAATCAGCTAAGCTATCGAATTCAATAACACCTTTAGACGCATTAACGAATAAGTTAACAATATCAATATTTGTGTAATCTAAACCAAATTTGATACTGTGATCTTCGTATAAATATGTACCATCAAATTTAAATGTAAGCGTTTCATTTTCAAGCGAATTAGCGTGACGGTATTCGTCAGAACCAAATGCTACTCGGCCAAAATCGGTAAGACCTCGAATAGTGACATCACCCATAGATTGATCAAAAGAATCTTGACCAGTCGTTACTTTTTTATGTGTTAAGCTAATCTCACTTGAGAAATCGTCTGACCAATCAGAGTATAATTTAGCAGCAATGTTGTTAAGTTCTTCGGTTTTGTTGTACCAGTGTGACGATAAACGAATCTCACTTGGGCTCGTTGACGTGTTGCGGGTACGATTACCTTTGTTGTATTGGTACGTTAATGATGAACGATGCTCGTCATTAATATTCCAATCAATTTTGGCAACTAATTTTTCATCTTCTTCAATTGGTGTTGTATTCCAATCACCTAGGTCGTTAAGGCCATAAACTTCAGATGCAATACGCTTAACTTCAGCAATATCAGCTAACGATGCATTAGTTTCATTTGCCGCACCTGAACCTGCTGGACCCCATTCAACACCTTGAGGTGAATCGAATTTTTCATAAGATGTGAAGAAGAATAATTTATCTTCAATTATTGGACCGCCAACACTAACACCCCAAGTTTTCTCATCGTAATCTAGTGGAACTTCTTCTAAATTCCCGTGACGTTTTCCTTTTAGTGGTGTACCGGCCATACTATCATTAAGTGTTTCATAGAAGAAACCACCTTTGAACTCATTAGTACCTGATTTGAATACTGAGTTAATCAGTGCGCCACTGAAACCTGATTTACTTGCATCAAATGGTGCAACATCAACAGTAACTTGGTCAAGTGCGTCAAAAGGGATTGGAGAACGTTGTGTTGGATAACCACCACCATTTAGACCAAAATCATCATTCTGGCTAATGCCGTCAACAGTGATTGAGTTGAATTTAGGGTTCATACCAGCAACAGTCATTTGACGATCCGCACCTGGTAGGATGGTTACTAATGGATTCGCACGAATAACGTCTTTAATATCACGAGTAAGGCTTGATGCGCCAGCAATTGCGTCTTGACCGAAGTAGCTTGAACTACCAGGTGCAGTTTCAGCGATTACTGAACCAGTAACTGCAATACGTTCAACATTTTCTGAAGATAATTCAGTTGTTAAACGTCTTACTTCACCTAATTGTAGGAATAAATCGTTAATTGTACGATCTTGTAATGTAGGTGAATCGATTTCGATCGTGTATGGACCGCCAACTTTTAAACCATTTGCAGCGTATGTACCTTCTGCATTTGTTTCTATAACACGCTTGGTGCCAGTAGGAACGTGAGTAATGGTGATTTTAGTGTTTGCAGCTGGTTGGCCTGAAACAGTGACTACTTTACCGCGAAGTGCAGATGAAGTATCCGCAGCAAATGATGGTGCGGTCATGCCTAAAGCAATAGCTACAGCACTAGCTGCGGCGGTTTTTCTTAGTAAGTTATTCATTATAGAATAGTTCCTTGACGTTAAATTTAATAACGAGTTTGTTTTTCTAGGGTGAATTATAAATATTTCGTACAAAATATCGAACTTTTATGACACTTTAATGTCATCGACAAAATGATTATTTAATCAGTTTTATACGTTAAATATACTATTTACTCATCTAGGTAATATTGCTCATTGTCAGTAATAACAACGTTTTATTGTTAATTGTTGTATTTTTGTTATGCACATTAAGCACCTAAAATATGCTTCTTTTTAAACATATGTTACAAATTACTTAATGTATTTATGTGAATTTCATCACATTGCGATGCCGTTTAATGTAATTGATATCTCATTAAATGGCTATTTGGGATTAACATTTCATCAAGTTGAAACAAAAATGCAACATAAAAACTTGGCACAAATGTCAATTAACTGTTAATTGTACTGATGTTATATCCAGTGTATGATTTGAAACATCAAATTTCCGGTTTTTTATTACGCCAATGAATCTTTATATCGCAGAAAAACCCAGCCTTGCGCGAGCAATTGCAAATGCGTTATCCCCACAGCAAACTAAGGGCGATGGTTTTATTTCGTTGCCAAACGGTGACGTCGTTTCTTGGTGTATTGGACACTTACTCGAGCAAGCACCGCCAGAAAAATATAATGAACGATATAAGAAATGGGCAATAGACGATTTACCAATAACGCCTGATCAGTGGCAATTATTACCGAAGCCTAAAACTAAAAAGCAAATTGCTGTACTTAGAAAATTAATAAAGCAGGCAAAGTGTCTAGTGAATGCGGGCGATCCGGATAGAGAAGGGCAACTGTTAGTTGATGAAGTTATCCATTATTGTGGCGTTAAAGGGACTAAATTAGCGTCTGTGCAGCGACTTTTGGTGAGCGACCTCAATATTTCTGCCGTTAAAAAGTCATTGTCGAACTTACGCGCTAATGAAGAGTTTATGCCGCTGTCAGCATCTGCCCTTGCACGTTCCCGTGCAGATTGGCTTTACGGTATGAATATGACACGTGCTTATACAATTTTAGGGCAACGTGCGGGGTATAATAATGTGTTGTCTGTTGGGCGTGTACAGACCCCTGTTCTTGGTTTAGTCGTAAAACGGGATGATGAAATCAATGATTTTGTGGCTAAACCTTTTTATGAGGTCATTGCGACTTTGAATACAGAACAGCAGGAACAGTTTGACGCGAAGTGGCAACCAAGTGAGGCGTGCGAAAAATATCAAGATGATGAAGGCCGCGTTATATTTCGCAAGCTTGCCGAAACTGTTGTTAATAGAACACAAGGGCAACAAGCAGTAGTTACCAATATTAAAAAGCAAGATAAGCGCTTGAATCAGCCACTTCCTTATAATTTGTCATCATTGCAAATTGATGCTGCTAAGCGCTATGGGCTGTCAGCTAAGCAGGTATTAGACTGCTGTCAGGCGTTATATGAAAAACATAAACTGATTACCTATCCGCGATCTGATAATCGCTATTTACCTAAAGGGCATTTTGTTGAAGGACCTAAAGTCATTACGGCTATCGCTAACAATGATCCAGAGCTTAAAAATGCTGCAAGTCATGCCGATTGTCGCATAAAGTCGAAGGCTTGGAATGACGGCAAGGTTGATGCTCATCATGCGATCATTCCTACTGCAAAGACATTGGTAACAGCGAGTTTGTCTGCGAGTGAAAGTAAAGTTTATCAGCTGATTTCAAGGCAATATTTAGCGCAGTTTTATGCGGTGCATACGTTTAGCGAGCAGCAGGTAACTATTGATATTGCTGGTGGAGAATTTCGGGCAAAGGCGAAAGCAATAAATGAGTTGGGCTGGAAGATATTATTCAAGCAAAACAGTGACGATGTTATTTTACCAATGCTTATAAAAGGTCAGTCATTGCAATGTATTCAATCAAGGTTGGTAGACAAAATGACTCAACCACCGAAGCCTTTCACTGACGCAACATTACTGGCTGCAATGACAGGTATTTCACGATATGTAACTGATGCAAACATTCGAAAAGTATTGAAAGAAACAGATGGTCTAGGCACTGAAGCGACCCGCGCTAGCATTATTGAATTGTTGTTTAAGCGCCAGTTTTTAACGCGTCAAGCGAAGAATATCAGAGCAACTAGTAACGGTAAAGCATTGATAAATGCGTTACCGTTGAGCGCTACAACGCCAGATATGACGGCGTTATGGGAAATGAAGCTTAATAATATTTCCCAGAAAGAACTCAGTTACAATGATTTCATGACACCATTGCTCGCTGATTTAGAACACCTAATGATTCAGGCTAAAGCAACGCCTAGTGCGGCTTTTACGATGCTTGAAAAAGGAGCTGCTCCCAAACGATTTACAAGACGCCGTAAATCACCAATAAAGAAAAAAAGTTCTTAGTTTCAACAGACTTTAGTCGAATGAGAATTGGTAAAGTAGATCGAGCGCTTGGTCTGTATTGTTAATAAATTCGACAAATAAGCGCCGATTTACCTGATATCGCAACCCAACCTCTGGTAAGGCATCGAATACACCAACGCCATAACGTAATTGTAATTTAGGGCCAATAAAGCCACTAAATTCGAGGCGAGTTTGATCACCACTGCCAGATGTGGTGACATTAAGATTATCAATACCTACAGCGTCACCTAAAGCGTTTACTGCACCGCTTGCACCACCGAGTCCGCTATTAACTAACATGGCTATTGCAAGGTTTTGTCCATAATTACTATCTGAGCCTAAACCATAGCCACGTAACAGGTATGAAATAGCTTGTTGTTGCTCAAGCACAGGTTCTGAAAACACCGTCAAAGCAGGTTGATTAGCGTCGCCATTAACAAAAACGCCGGCAATGACACCATCGTTGGTTTCTTTAGGATCTCTTATTGCTTTTATGTTAATCACTGGATTGTTGACAGAGCCGGTGAAAATGATTTGGCCTTGCTGGAGCATCAAGTGTTGTCCAAACGCTTTGTAAGTCGCATCGCTCAGCGCTAACTCTCCGTATGCGCTAAGCGGTTGTTGTTGGTTTTGTTTAATATTCAGTTCACCGCCCACGAAGGACTCAAGGCCAAACGCTTTAAGATGTAACGCGTTTCCTAGCTGGGTATTAACGTCTAAATCTATCGCCATGGCACTCGATTGAGTTTGCTCACTTGTTACAATGACATCTGGTGAAACGGCAACCGCCGACTCAGGCAGTGATTCAATGGCTATTTGAGCTTCGTCAATGTTGATATTTCCCCTAACTTTAGTGAGTGTAGGAGTTAACTCAAGTTCTAGTTGAGGACTGAAGGTAATTGAGGTGCCATTTTGTGGCATAACTTTAAGTGATTCACCATTAAGGGTTAAATTCGCGAGAAAGGCGCGATTCCAATCCAAACTGCCACTGATATCACCATGTCCGTGGGCCAGCTTAAATTGGCTTGTTAGATCGGCTTTAGTACCGTTAAAAACGACATTCGTATTTAAATCATCGATCGTATTGGGTAATTTCTCACTGGCTATAGTGATGTCATTAGATGACAAGGTGCCGAATATTTGCTGTGAATCTGCATCGATTGTAAAACCCGCACTGACGCTTAATTCGCCGTCGAGTTCAGATACATAACGCAAGAATGGCTTGTACGGGGCGAGTTGCAAACCTTGGCTATTGATATGGCCGCTCACGAAGGGGTCATCTTGATAAATATTACTTAACATACTCGCGTCAATTTTACCTAAAGTAGGTGAAGAAAGTTTCGCAATCACGTTAGCTAAATTTCGATTGATCGCGCTATTTATTTCAAGAGAGTCGATATGGTGAGTCACCAAATTATCATGGATATCACTTGTGAGTGTCCCGTCACGCCACGTTACTTGAGCCGCCAAACTAAGTGCTTGTGGGTTAAATGACTGAAAAGTAATAAAACCATCGATAGGACCAGTCACTTGATGAGCCGGTGGTAGCAGTGTTTGAAAGTTCTCAATTTTTGCGTTTTTAATGTCTAGTCGTGCTAAGTTTGAACGCATTGTCGATGTGTTTATTGTAAAGTGTTCAGCTAGGCAAATATCGCTGTTGGTTGAGTGTGCAGATGCGATCTGTGTCTGCCAACAATGTGGATTTAATGAAATGTCTTTGCTTCCAATGTCAGCTAACACCGTAATATCATTTGATAAACTCAGCGAACTTTGTAAATAAGACAACTGCGCGTCTTTAATGGTACTGTGCCATTGTCGATCTGATATCGCGCCATTGATTTTTAAATTTGCATTCAGGTTTTTTGATGTGAGTTGTGCGCTAAGGTTATGTTCTTCTACGTCGCCATTTATTGAGATTTCGAGCCTGCCAGCGTTTACAATATCTTTATAGTTAACGCCACTTGCCTTGATTGCCATTGAAGACTTAAAGTCAGCGTTAATCCAATGTTGATCCAATTGAGTCGAGGCTGTTAGTTCGAGGTTTTTTACTGAGATATTGGTGTTTGGCGCTGTAATATTTTCGCCACGTAATTGAGCATCAAGTGTTAAGGCATCGACCTTGCCATGCGCAATTATGTGCCCGTGAACGGCCAATTTTTCAGATGCTTTGCTAATGACTTCTTTATTGATAGAAAAAGGAAGGCTTTTAGCTAAATCTCTGATATCGATATTAGCCCTTAACGAGGTATTTTTGTCGACAGCACCCGTGAGCTTAACGGTATTTTCTCCATGCGATAAGACAACATTATTTAGTTGCCATTTGCCGTATTCACTATCACTGGCCGCCGCTTTGATTGCGCCATTAATTGAAAATGGCTGTGTTAAAGCATTGCCGGTTAACTCGACATTGGGCAGGTTTAGTTGCCATGTTGATTGATCGTATTCGCCTGAAAAAATTAATGTACCATCAATAAGCGCCGGAAACTGTTTTATTATAGATTCTAATTTAAAACGGTTAAATGTCACAGCGCCAGATGATCTAAAAGTATTATCCCAATGTATGTCGCCGCTAAATAATCCACTGCCTTGTTCGCTATCGGCCGTAAATTCAATATCAGATAAAGAAGTTAGTGAGCCTGTTCCTCGTAATGAAATCGTTGATTGGTTGACATATGAATTATGAATTGCCGAATCTATTGTCAAGGCATAGGATGATAGGTTGCCTAACAAGCTTAATTCACCACTATCTATATGATTGTCATGTATCACAAAAGGTTGCCAATTAAGCGCGGTAACTATAGGGATGTCTTGCTTAAGTGGTGAAATATCTAGCGCTAATGTTCCTTCAATTAAGCCTGAACTCATTGCAGAAATCGATAATTTTTCCAAGTCTCCGTTTAACGTTGCGTCAATCGCATGTTGGCCAATCTCAGGTAACGCTAACTCAGTTTTGACGCTTATTTTCAACGGCAGCGTTTTATTTAATGTCGCGACTGCGTGCAGATTGACGGGGACTTGATTAACGATAGTATCGAGATCAAAACGTTCTACTTGCTGGTTTATTACGGCAACGATTAGGGTCGTATCTATGGCCTTATGTGTCTCAGCGCGCTCATTCTCAATGGTCGTGAGGCTAATCTCATTGATACCAAGATGCTGAATATTGAGCTCGCCGTCGAGCTTAGGCCACTTGAATGCCATTGCCTGTTGTTGACGTTCGGCTAATGTGTCAACCGACAAAACTAATGGCTTTGCGACGTTAAGCGTTGTTGAATTTGACGATTTTCTCTCGATGTCAATACTATTAATCATCAATGTGTTGGCAAGAATGTTAGACGATTCCCAAGATCCGTTTAATACAATGTTGTTAATTTTAATATCGTCACTTTCATTAGATATTGTTAAATTGTCAACGTGTAAATCGTTGATTATCAAAGGCCAAGGGGCTTGCAGGTTGATATCTAAATGGTGATTTTCACGCTTTTCATCGTCGTTAGCTTTAGTGTCAGAGGACGGGGTATTGATTAATGTGATGCTTATCGATTCGGCCGTCCCTTCCTTCAAGCATAAAGATGAATATAAAAAACACTGAGGACGCCAAGATAAAGTCACCTGCCGTGCGTTAAATGTTATGTCGTCATTACGGTAACTAATGTGTTCAAATCGCGGTGAAAACAATAACGCGCCGTGTTCTAATGAAATAGACAAATTCGGCACGAACTTTGAAACTGTCGTCAGTAAAAGACGGTTCCCCCAATGCGTAAAAACGGTGAGTGACAATGCCAATATAATAAGAAAGAAACCTAATGATGACTTTCTGCGTAGATTTGAATTACGTCGCTTAGTCATTACAAATCCAACCCAATCGCGAAACTGATATTAAATGGTTTATCAAAACGAGGTATATCACTGCTCTGTAACCCTTTCGCGAAGTCGAGACGGACTAAACCAACTGGCGTTTCCCATCGTATTCCGATACCTGCATCACTGTATTTATCTTCCAGAAATTTATCGCCGATAGTGCCAACATCATGGAAAATAGCAAGTCGCCATTTGTCTTTAACTGGATAGCTGTACTCTATTGTTCCTAACAGCTGCGTAAGGGCACCACGAGATTTGTTGTCACTATCTAATGGCGAGATACTATTGTAATCATATGCACGAAGGTTATTGTCGCCACCCGCAAAAAATCGCATAGATATTGGCACGTCGTTGATGTCACTAGCACTGATGTAGCCTGCATCAAGTTTAAGTAAAATTTGATGTGTTTTGTTGAACTGACGTAACCAGTTAGAGCGTAATGATAGTTTATAAAAACTTGATTGAGAGCCCCAAGCTTTATCGGACACCTCAACCTGAATGAATTGACGGTCTCCCCAGTTGGGGGTAATTCCGCCAATTCTGCGTTCACGAATATAGCTAAATCCTGGGATAATGTGGGTTCGAGTCGCTGATTGCGTATCGTCTTTTTCTCGTTCGTACTTCAATAGCAAGATTCTTTTCCACTGATCCGTGATTTGTTGATGGCGTTGCCACTGCAGTGAATATTTACGATAGCGATTGCTAGTGTCGTTAAAATTACTCGTATGTCGCCATCCTAGCACATAGTTTGTGTAGTCGAGATTAGGGTCGCCGTGGGGCACTTTGTAATTATTAGTGACTGATTGTTCTTGTTGATTGAGCTTGATTTCGCTTTCTAAGCTATGCCCATAGCGATTAATCCAAGGTTTCACCCATTTTAAGCGGCCGCGTTCTCCTAAATCTGAAGTGAATCCAGCACTGACTTCGACGATGTTTCGAGGTCGATTAACAGCCGTTACATTGATATCAATACGTTTTGTTATTGGGTTTGGTAAAGCGGGAATAGCCTGAACGCTTGTAAAGTAGCGGCTTTGATTAAGGGCGATATTATAATTAGCGATAGCACTGCTGGTAAAATTGTCACCAGTGTGAAAGGGCGCCATTGCATGAATAATATCGTTACTGGCATGAGCTTGCGCAATGTTTATACTACCAAATTGGTAGCGACTACCCGTATCAAAGCTTAACTCAATATTGGCAGTTTGATTGTCTAAGTCGACAGCCACTTCATGTTTTAGCCATTTGGCGTCAAAGAAGCCATAAGCCCGTGCTATATCCATCATGGCGGTTTTAGCTGCTTGGTAACTTCCGTGATCAAGTTTAGAGCCAACCACTAATGGATAACTATTTCGCTGTGTGACAAATGGTTTAAAAGATGCGCCACTTCCTACCACTTGATAATTTGACTGGCGAATTACAATGGGATAACCCATAGCGATATCTATGGTAATCTTTGTTTCAACAGAGCTATTGTCGATTGTTAGATTGATTTTACTGTCATAATAACCTAATGCTTGGAGTGCTTGGCTGACTTGGCGTTTAACCAGTTTCTCCCAGTAAGCAAGATTATCAGTATCTGGTGCTGAGAAATCGTTGAGATAAAGGATGACATTCTTTTTTACCTCACCGCGTAACGAGTCATCCTGAGATGTAATCTGATATTGCGTGTTGTCGTTGGCAGAGACAAAGCCTGCAGTTAACAGAAAACACAATAATAAAATGCAATAACAAGGTCTCAATCTTAATCCACCGACAATAAATATTACACGTTAACTAATCGCGATTAACGTTCCATTAATAATGACAACAATGACGGGTAGTTGTTCCACCGCCGTACTCCAACTGTCACATGTTGCGTTGTTCTATTATCACTTGTATTGAATTTTGATGCATTAAACAATGTGAGTTACGTTGATATTATATAAAAAATAGCGGCGTTAGCAGTGGTTGATAATTCATTTAGTACTCTCATTGTCGTGTTTTATCCCTGACTCCCTTGCAAATATATTAGCAGAGGAAATTACGGCATGTTTGATGTTGTCATATTACTCATTGACGACCATTCAAACTTATTATTAAATACTGGTTTTACGTACAGCACATTAATAATAGGTTACGATGACTCAGCGAAAAATTATTCACGTGGACATGGACTGTTTTTACGCCGCTGTTGAAATGCGCGATAATCCAGCGCTCATTAATCAAGCGGTGGCCGTTGGTGGCTCTCGAGAGCGGCGTGGTGTGATTTCTACCTGTAACTATAAGGCGAGAGAATTCGGTGTTCGAAGTGCAATGTCTACGGGAATGGCCTTAAAGTTATGCCCATCATTGGTCTTAATGCCTAGTCGAATGAGTGTTTATGTGGCTGTATCGAGTCAAATCCGTCAAATTTTTAATCGTTATACTGATTTAGTTGAGCCATTATCGCTAGATGAAGCCTATTTGGATGTGTCGAACTGCCAACAATGCTATGGCAGTGCTAGCTTGATTGCAGAAAAAATTCGGGCTGAGATTTTTGAAACAACAGGACTAACAGCATCTGCTGGCGTTGCACCTAATAAGTTTCTCGCCAAAATAGCCTCCGATCTTAATAAACCCAATGGGCAATTTGTTATTTCACCAGACGACGTTGATGAATTCTCTGGTCAATTGTCTTTGCGAAAGATCGGTGGTATTGGAAAAGTAACAGCCAGCAAATTAGAAAATTTTGGCTTGATTGATGGTAATGATATCAGAGCAGCCAAACCGGAATTTCTAAATCGTCATTTTGGCAAGTTAGCGGATGTTTTACTGGCGCGTTGTTATGGTATTGATGATAGTGTCGTTAAGCCTAATAGAGTGCGAAAATCAGTTGGCGTTGAACGCACTCTTGCGCGGGACCTCGTAACCTTAGATGAGTGTATCCTGGAACTTAATAAACTTATTCCAATGCTTAATCAGCGATACCAAGCGACCCAAAAACTACCGATTCACAAACAAGGCGTTAAACTTAAATTTGATGATTTTCAATCAACGACTGTGGAACAGGCTGTTGATGAATTTAATGAATCGTTGTATTTGAATTTGCTCACTGATGCTTTTGAACGGGCACAGGGGCGAAAAATTCGATTGGTAGGGATTAATGTTGGCGTTCGTGAAGCCGCGGAGAATACTGAAAACCCAATTGATGACTTGCCACAACTGGACTTATTTTAACGAGAGGTTAATGTTCTGACACTCTAGAACAGAATCAACCTATATGACTGCTAGGCTGATTCTGAGCAGGGGTGATTACATGTCTTTTTGTGGAATATTTTTCAAAATAGCTAATGTTAGCTGCCAAAAACGCTCCACTGTATCGATAAGTACTTTCTCATCTGGCGAATGTGGGAAGCGAATTGTTGGGCCGTATGACACCATGTCCCACTGTGGGTAAGCGTCTTTAAACAAACCACATTCAAGACCTGCATGGATAACCATGATTTTAGGCACTTCGCCAAAGAGATCATTGTAAGTATCGCGCACAACTCCCATGATTTGTGAGCTAGTATCAGGCTTCCAACCCGGGTATGCGCCCGTAAATTCAACTGTTGCCCCTGCTAATGACAAGATAGAGCCGATCGTGTTCTGGGCATCTAAACGACGTGAGTCCATTAATGAGCGGATCAAGCATTGAACATGAATATGTTTTGCGCGTGTTTGAATCACACCAAGATTATTGGATGTTTCAACAACCCCTTCGATTTCGTCACTCATTCGAAATACACCGTGAGGTATGCCGTATAAAGCAGCAATGAGTCGGCGTTGTAATTCGAGCGTTAAAACAACGTCGCTTGTTTCACCAGGATCAACAAAAATAGCTAAATCAGGTTCGACAGCTGCTAGCTCTTTTTTAAATACTTGAGTTAATGCAGTAACGTCTTCTTTAAAACCATTAACGTTGTCAGATGGCAATAATATTTCTGCACTGGCTTCCCTTGGTAGTGCATTACGCAGGCTACCACCATCGATACTAACAACACGTACTTGATGCTTATCTGCTAGTTCAAATAAAACACGTGTTAATACTTTATTGGCATTGCCGCGCCCCAAATGAATATCAACGCCGGAATGACCGCCTTTTAGGCCTTCAACGACTAATGAAAATGGCGTGTGATTTGCTGGCGCTGCTTCTTGTTCAAGTGTAAAGGTTGCATTGGCATCAACACCGCCAGCACAGCCCATATAAACTTCACCTTCGTCTTCTGAGTCAGTATTTAATAAAATCTCGCCATCTAGATAGCCCGACTCTAAGCCAAAGGCACCTGTCATACCGGCTTCTTCGTCGACAGTGAATAGTGCTTCTAGAGGCCCATGTTCAATTGAATCATCTTCTAAAACAGCTAACGTTGCACATAGACCAATACCATTATCGGCGCCTAAGGTCGTACCATCAGCAGTTACCCAATCACCATCAATATACGGCTTGATTGGATCTTTAGTAAAATTATGAGCCTTGTCGTTGTTCTTTTGCGGAACCATATCAAGGTGAGCTTGCATTACCACACCTTTACGGTTTTCATAGCCTGAAGTCGCTGGTTTCTTAATAATGACGTTGCCAACAGTATCACGAGTGACCGTTAATCCTTTAGCTGTTGCCCAGTCAACAATATGTTGTGCAATAGCTTCTTCGTGCTTTGATGGGTGTGGAATAGCACATAGCTGAGAAAACCACTTCCAAACGGGTTGTGGTGTTAGTGTAGATAAAGGCATGATTAGGATCCTAAGCTAAAATTTGCCGCGTATAGTAGCACAAGTTACAGTGATATTTTTAGTGCCTACGACTTTCGTCTAATTTAATCTGCTAGTGATCTCAATATTTGGATTGATAATCCACTGTCATAGCCTCATAATCAGCGATTAGCAGTAAATCCTATGAGTAGATAACCGACTAACTTCATGATTGAACAACTATTTCAATTAACAGCACATCGAACTGATTTCAAAAAGGAAATCGTTGGTGGACTGACAACATTTTTAACCATGGCCTATATTTTGTGCGTCAACCCTTTGGTTTTGGCACAAGCGGGCATGGATAAAGGTGCAGTGTTTGTTGCGACATGTTTAGCCGCTAGCTTCGGCTGTTTATTGATGGGGTTAATTGCGAATTACCCTATCGCGTTAGCACCAAGTATGGGTCTCAATGTGTTCTTCACTTACAGCGTTGTCATTCAGCTTGGATATACATGGCAAGTGGCGCTCGGTGCTGTTTTTATTTCTGGGGTTGTTTTTCTGGTTATTAGTCTTTTTCGAATTAGAGATCTGATAGTCGACAAGATCCCGCTGTCGATGCGCCAAGGTATCGCAACAGGCATTGGCTTGTTCCTGACCTTAATTTCATTGAAGTTAGCGGGTGTAGTCACCTTTGATCACGAACGTGGGCTAACCATGGGCAACGTTTTATCGTTTGAAACGCTGATGTGGGGAATTGGTCTGCTCACTATGATTGGATTTGCTGCGCGCGGCTGGCGTGGCGGCATGATTGTAGCCATTGTTATTATTACTCTGATCAGTATTGTCAGTGGTCAGTCATCGATTGATGGTGTTGTATCTTTACCACCAGATGCAATGACAACCTACATGGCTATGGACATAACAGGTGCCTTAGATATTGGCTTGTTGAGCATTGTGTTTGCATTTTTGTTTGTTGACTTATTTGATTCCGCGACTAGTTTAGTGGCCGTTGCGCAGCGTGGCGGGTTGCTAAATACTGCAGGGCGGTTCGCGCGTTTTGGACGAGCGTTATTTGCTGATGCAAGTGCAACATTATTTGGTGCAAGTTTGGGGACGTCGACAGTGACAACCTATGTTGAGAGTACGGCCGGCGTTGCTGCTGGAGGTCGAACGGGTTTAACATCGATTGTTGTCGGCTTACTATTTTTGATGGCTATCTTTCTTTATCCATTGATTGACGCTGTGCCGTTAGCTGCCGTTTCTCCTGTCATTTTTTATGTGGCAACGTTGATGTTAGCGGGCCTTATTAATGTTGAGTGGGAAGATCTAACGGAAGCTATTCCTGTTGTTATTACAGCGATTGTTATGCCAATGACATTATCTATAGCTAACGGTATTGCACTTGGTTTTATTAGTTATACCTTTATTAAACTCGCAGCAGGGCGATATAAACAACTGAACGCTGTAGTCATCATATTAACACTCTTTTTTACTACTCAATTACTACTGCATATACTCTAAATATAATACTTTATTATTTGATTTGTCGTCGACCTGTGATATTTTCTTTGCCTTATTTGAGTTGGTAGGCGAATAGCGCGCTTTAGGATTGACAATGACAACATCATCAGTTGGCAGAGAACGCACGTTTTCTGCCCAGCAACAATTAGTTTCTATTACGGATACCCGCGGCATCATTCTGTATGCAAATCAGGACTTTTGCGATATCGCAGGCTTCTCACTCGACGAACTTTCAGGACAGCATCATAATATTGTTCGACACAATGATATGCCAAAGGCAGCCTTTGCTGATTTATGGCAAAAGTTAAAAAATGGCCGTTCGTGGCGAGGAATGGTTAAAAATCGTTGTAAAAATGGCGATTATTACTGGGTGGATGCGTATGTAACGCCGTTATACGAAAATAATAAGGTTGTCGCCTATCAATCAGTGCGTGTTAAGCCCCAACAAGCTCATATTGATAAAGCAAGCGCGTTATATCAGGCAATCAATAGTGGTAAGAATCCCGCTAAGGGCTTGTTATCACCGATGATGAAAATGGCATTGTGTGGTTTATCTATTGTTGGCATATTGGCATCAAGTGTCATGATTGAGTCGCCAATAACAACGTTGTTTAGCGTCGCTGGATTTTTAGGGTTAGCAATTGCTGTGCTAAACCAAGAGCTATTTGCTGTTCCCAAATTTATTAAACAAGTGAAAGATGATATTGATTCGCCATCTCGACATATATTCTCTGGTGGCGGTCCGCTAGGTGTCTTGGATTATCCAAATCAATTATCACATGCAAAAATTAGAACTATTCTTGGCCGCAGCCGCGATCTTGGTCGTAATCTTGTTGATGTTTCCTGTGAGCTTGATGAAGCGTCTTCGACCAGTTTAGACGGACTATTAACTCAAAAGAATGAGTTGTCTCAGTTGGCAACAGCGATAACTCAAATGAGCGGAGCCATTAATGAAGTCAGTTTGAATACCGTTGACTCACGTGATCGCGTTGATCAAGTCAGTGTCCAATGTGATGACGCAATTGTGGCGCTAGAGCGTTCAAAGGAACGCATTTCAGTACTCGGTAAAGAGATTGGCGATTCAGCGCACGCGGCAACTGATTTAATTAGTGACGCCGACGAAATTGCGACTATTATGTCTGAGATTCAAGGAATAGCCGATCAAACCAATCTATTAGCGCTTAATGCAGCTATCGAAGCGGCACGCGCAGGTGAACAAGGCCGTGGATTTGCTGTGGTTGCCGATGAGGTGAGAACGCTTGCTAGTCGCACACAAGTCGCAACAGAACAGATTCAAAAATCAGTTGAAGCATTACAACAAACATTAAGTGATTGGAGTAAATCAATGTTTGACAGTCAAAAAACGGCTGGCGATTGTAATGATAAAAGTGATCACGCGTTAAGTGTTATGCGAAATGTTGTCAGCGCGATGCATGAAGTGAATCAATTAGGTGAACAAATTGCTGCGGCCGCTGAAGAGCAAAGTACTGTTGCTTCTGAAATATCGAACAATGTTATTCATGTTGATGGTATAGCGCAAAGTAATACAGAGCTTAGCGAGCAAGTCCAAGAACAATCAACAGCAATCAAATCATGCAGCGGCGATATTCATAAGCTAAGTGAAACCTTTAAATAGGCCTTTCGATTCGTGATGTGCATTTTGAATATATGCACATCAGCGTCTAATTACTGACGGCTTTAATCGTCGATGTTACTTGCCCTTGGTGTAGTTTTGTTACTAATTCGTCGCCTGGGGTAAGTTGATTTACATCGGTAATAACCTGTTCGTTATCATCCATTGTAATACTGTAGCCACGCGCAAGCGTTGCAAGCGGGCTAACTGAATGTAACTCCCTCATCAATCCTTGATAACGCGCTTTTTGAGTGGATAGTTGCTGAGATATCGCATGATTTAGGCGCGTGGCCAATTGTTGATTATGCGCTGCATGCTTACTAATAGCCGCTTGAGGAGATTGTTGTAATAAACGCTGCATTAAGTGAGCTAATCGCTGCTCATTGTTGTGAAGTGTTGACTTCATAACACTGATAACTTGGTGATTAAGTTCATCAACATACTGAGCTTGCTGGGCAAGTTTAAATTTTGGATCTTGAGATGTTAGTCTCGCGCTTAACGCCGATAGTTTTTGATGGTTTTGGTGTAAAGATGTATTTATTGCATGAGTTAATCGCTGACGTAGCATGTTACTTAACTGATGTTGTTGCTCATTACTCACACTGGCAATCTCGGCGGCAGCAGATGGTGTCGGCGCGCGATAGTCACTAACAAAATCGCTAATGGTGACATCGACTTCATGACCAACGGCGCTGATAACGGGCAGTTGGCTGTTAAATATTGAATGAGCTAATTGCGGATCGTTAAAGCACCATAAATCCTCCATTGAGCCACCGCCGCGCGTTAATATAATAACATCGACTTCGTTGCGCATATTAGCGAGATTTACGGCATGGCATAATTCTTGTGCCGCCATTTGCCCTTGAACTTGCGCTGGATAGATAATGACTTCAACTAATGGATTACGACGACGTAATACAGTTAATACATCGTGAACTGCCGCACCAGTTGGACTCGTGATAATGCCTATTTTTGTAATGTTTTCTGGCAGTGGCTTTTTATGTTCACTGCTAAATAAACCTTGGGCTGCTAAATCGCATTTTAACTGTTCAAACTGTTGCTGCAATAAACCGTCACCCGCGGGATCCATCACATCAACCAACAGTTGATAATCACCTCTTGGTTCATAAACGCTGATGTTTGCTTTTACCATGACTTGCTGGCCATTCTGAGGCCTAAAACGCACACTGCGATTACGCCCTTTAAACATCGCACATTTTATTTGTGAACGCGCATCCTTTAACGTGAAATACCAATGGCCTGATGAAGCAGCAACGAAATTCGAAATCTCAGCATTGACCCAAACACGGCCAAAATTTCCCTCAAGAAGACGTTTAATCTCACTGTTTAGGGTTGAAATGTTGTAGATATTTGCACTAGGAGATTTGAGCATAGATGAAACAAGGTCATAAAAATTATTGCTCAGTGTATAGCGCTATATAAGGAGAAACAACTGTTTATCGATGAGAATAGGACTATTGTCTGTCATTGCAACAATAGCCCTTGTACTTATATGACAGGGATTAGTCTTCCATTTTGGCGATACGATCGCGTAAGAAGTCCATACCAGGTTTGTCATTTAACAATTCATGTTTTGTTAATCCTGATAATTCGTGAGGGAACACTAACCATTCATCTGTTTCATATAGGTAGAAATCAGGCGTTCGATCTGTTTTGTTATTTTCAGGCTTAAAATAAGGAGTCGCAATCTTCATTTGAGGCGTATTCTTACGACATTTCTTAGTAAGATCTTCAATGATTTGTGCAACACTTAATCCTGTATCATAGACATCGTCGACGATAAGCAATGTATCTTCTGAGTTTACATTGCGGATTATATAGTCTAATCCGTGAACACGTACATTAGAGACACGCTCTTCAATACCCGTGTAAGAAGAGGTGCGTATTGAAATATGATCTGATTTCACACCGAAGAAATCTAGTAATTCTTGTACTGCAATCCCAACAGGGGTGCCGCCTCGCCAGACACCGATAATGTAATCAGGTTTGCAACCGCTGTCTAATACTTTGAGTCCGAGTTTGTATGAATCGTCTAAAAGTGTTTGTGCGTCGATATATTTTTTAGTCATGAGATTTTCCATTAGGGTGATAGCAACATCGCCATATTGGGAAGGAAGTATAGCAAAGCTGACTAAGAAAAATTAGATTTTTGTCAATTGTTGGCTTTAATGACAACAAAAAGGGTGTTTTTTACAATTTTATAACGACATATTGTGGTTTATCGTTAAATTAATCGCAAATATTGATTGTGGTGTCCGTATTATTTCCCTATAATACGTCGGCAATATTTAATCCCTTTTATATTCATTTAGGTGAGATGTTGCAATGCTAAGAATCGCTCAAGAAGCTTTAACTTTCGATGATGTTCTACTTGTCCCAGGACATTCTACTGTGCTGCCACACACGGCAGACCTTCGCACTAAACTAACAGAAAAAATTCACCTTAATATTCCAATGTTATCTGCGTCTATGGACACAGTAACTGAAGCCCGTTTGGCGATTGCGTTAGCGCAAGAAGGCGGCATTGGATTTATTCACAAGAATATGACAATTGAACAGCAAGCGCATGAAGTTGAACTGGTTAAGAAGTTCGAATCAGGCGTTGTTTCTAAGCCCGTCACTGTTGGTCCAGACGTTACTATTTTCGAAATTAACGAGATGCGTGACCGTTTAGGCTTTTCTGGTTTCCCGGTAGTAGACAATGACAATAACGTTTTGGGTATCATTACTTCACGTGATGTTCGTTTTGCGACGAACTTAGACAAGCCGTGTAGCGCGTTAATGACGCCAAAAGAAAAGTTAATTACAGTCACTGATCCAACCGATTCAGAAAACGTATTACACCTAATGCACGAGAATCGTATCGAAAAAATCGTAGTAGTTGATGCAAACTTCAAGTTACAGGGCATGATTACGGTAAAGGATTTCCAAAAAGCAGAAGACAAACCAAACGCGTGTAAAGACGAATTAGGTCGTTTGCGTGTGGGGGCGGCAGTTGGTTGTGGCGCTGGTACTGACGAGCGAATTGCTGCACTGGTTGAAGCAGGCGTTGACGTACTGTTGATTGATACATCTCACGGCCATTCACAAGGTGTGTTAGATCGTATTAAGCAAACACGTACCGAGTACCCTGAACTTCAAATTATTGGTGGTAATGTGGCAACAGGTGCCGGCGCACTCGCTATTGCTGATGCTGGCGCTAATGCTGTTAAAGTAGGTATTGGCCCAGGCTCTATCTGTACGACTCGTATCGTTACCGGTGTTGGTGTACCGCAAATAACAGCCGTATCCGATGCTGTTGACGCGTTAGCTGGCCGTAATATTCCTGTGATTGCTGATGGGGGGATTCGTTTCTCTGGTGATATCGCTAAAGCACTCGTTGCAGGCGCTAACTGTGTCATGATGGGATCAATGTTTGCGGGTACTGAAGAAGCGCCAGGTGAAGTAGAGTTATATCAAGGCCGTTATTACAAATCGTACCGCGGTATGGGATCTATCGGTGCAATGGACCAACGTGATGGTTCATCTGATCGTTATTTCCAAACCAGCAAAGAAGCATCAAAACTGGTTCCTGAAGGCATCGAGGGTCGTGTTGCTTATAAAGGACCTATTGCTAACATTATTCATCAACAACTCGGTGGTATTCGCAGTGCAATGGGGTTAACGGGTTGTGGCACTATTGAAGCACTAGGCACCAAAGCTCAGTTTGTTAAAATTACTTCAGCGGGTATGGGTGAGTCTCATGTTCATGATGTCACTATTACTAAAGAAGCACCAAATTACCGCATGGGTTAATTCCCCACAGTTCATAACAAAGGCATCGACTGGTGCCTTTATTTAATTAATTTTTAAAGGGTTATTCATGAGCAACATACATGACCATCGCATTCTTATTTTAGATTTCGGCTCTCAATACACACAGCTTATCGCGCGCCGAATTCGTGAAATTGGTATTTACTGTGAGCTTTGGGGTTGGGACGTTTCTGAGGAGAAAATTCGCGAATTTAATCCAAACGGCATCATTTTATCTGGTGGGCCTGAGTCGGTAACGCAAGAAAACTCACCTGTTGCACCGCAGTATGTTTTTGAAGCAGGTGTGCCTGTCTTAGGTGTTTGTTACGGTATGCAAACAATGTCTGCTCAATTGGGCGGTAGTGTTGAAGTATCAATGGAACGCGAATTTGGTTATGCCAAAGTTGAGCGTGTTGGCGATTGTAAACTGTTTGATAACATCGAAGATGAAATTAAAGATGGCAGCGCGTTCCTTGATGTTTGGATGAGCCATGGTGACAAGGTTGCGACGATTCCTTCATCTTTTAAAACCGTTGCTCAAACTGACAGCTGTCCTTATGCAGCGATGGCTGATGAGGAGCGTCAATTTTACGGTGTTCAATTTCACCCTGAAGTGACTCATACACGCCAAGGTGGCCGTATTTTAGAGCGCTTTGTGGTTGATATTTGTCAGTGTGAGAAAAACTGGACATCGGCGTCTATTATCGATGATGCCGTTGCACGCATCAAAGAACAAGTGGGTGACGACGAAGTTATCTTAGGTCTGTCAGGCGGTGTAGATAGTTCTGTTGCTGCGCTACTTATTCAACGTGCCATTGGCGATAAATTAACTTGTGTGTTTGTTGATAACGGTTTACTCCGCCTTAACGAAGCTGAACAAGTGATGGAAATGTTTGGCGATCACTTTGGACTGAAAATTGTTCATGTTGATGCGGAAAACCGTTTCTTAGATGCCTTAGCTGGTATCGATGAGCCAGAAGCAAAACGTAAGAAAATAGGTCATGTTTTTGTTGAAATTTTTGACGAAGAATCGAAGAAGTGCCTAAATGCTCGTTGGTTAGGGCAAGGTACTATTTATCCTGATGTTATCGAATCAGCTGCCGCTGGCACTGGTAAGGCACACGTCATTAAGTCACACCATAATGTTGGTGGTTTGCCAGATGATATGGAAATGGGCTTGGTTGAGCCATTGCGTGAGTTGTTTAAAGATGAAGTACGCCGTGTCGGTTTAGAACTAGGTCTGCCATATGACATGTTATATCGTCATCCTTTCCCAGGGCCAGGCTTAGGCGTTCGTGTGCTTGGTGAAGTAAAGAAAGAATATTGTGATTTACTACGCCGTGCTGATGCTATTTTTATTGAAGAGCTACACAACGCTGATCTTTACCATAAAGTGAGCCAAGCGTTTACTGTGTTCTTGCCAGTGAAATCAGTTGGCGTTATGGGTGACGGTCGTAAGTATGATTGGGTTGTATCACTGCGTTGTGTTGAGACCATCGACTTTATGACGGCCGTATGGTCGCAACTGCCTTATGAACTACTTGGTAAGGTGTCAAATCGTATTATTAACGAAGTTGATGGAATTTCTCGTGTTGTATACGATATTTCCGGTAAACCACCTGCAACCATTGAATGGGAATAGTGATTAAGTTTCACAATTACTATTGATAAAACGCCGAGCATTGAGATAATGCTCGGCGTTTTTGGTTTTAGGCCCCAGTGTTATGCAATTTGAACTTTCAGTCCCACAACTTAATGAATTATCGCAAGAAGCGTGCGATAGCTATTGGATGACTTATGCGATGTCACTTGCCGATAAAGCAGAGCAGGTCGATGAAGTTCCTGTTGGTGCAGTATTAGTGCTTGAAAATGAAGTTGTTGGAGAAGGGTATAACTTAGTGATCAATGAGCACGACCCTTGTGCTCATGCTGAAATTTTAGCACTGCGTTCGGGTGGCAAGCATATTGAAAATTATCGCCTATTAAACGCCGTTTTGTATGTCACCCTTGAGCCTTGTTGTATGTGTGCAGGCGCCATCGTTCATAGCAGGATTAAGCGTGTTGTTTTTGGCGCGAGTGATTTAAAAACAGGAGCAGCAGGCTCGGCATTTTCAATACTACAAGACAGCAAACACAATCATCAGGTTGAGGTTACCAGTGGCGTTCTAGCGTCGGACTGCGCCAATCAAATAAGTGCTTTTTTTAAAAAGCGCCGTGCTCAGAAAAAAGTACTTAAACAGAAAAAATAGTAGAATAAATGATGATTAGTGCTTGGCTGCCATGCGAATTAACGCTAGGCTAAATAGAAGCCATTGAAAGGAATGCGCATGATGAGTAAAGCCAATACAAACTTCTTAAGTAAATCCGTGTTGTTTGTGAGTTGGTTGTTGTTCTCTATTAGTGTGTTGGCAAAGCAGCAAGAGGTTATTATTGTCGCTGATGACAGTTATCCACCGTATTCCTACGTTGAAAATAATGAGTTAAAAGGAATTTATATTGATCTAATTAATCTTGCAGCCCAACGTTTAGCAAAAGATTACAAAATAAAATTTGTTGCTATGCCTTGGAAACGAGCATTGCAAGAAGTTAAATTAGGAAATGCGTTCGCCGTTATCCCTCCGTATATACACAGTCACAAAAGAGATTATATTTGGCCTTATTCAGCGGCACTTGCCTATGAACGCGTTGTTGCCCATTGCCACGACTCGATAGATCTTCGACAACATCTATTACTGCCAGCTAGTGAAAGAGTTAAGCAAAGTGTCAATATTGGCATTAATGCTGGTTATTTGATTTTAAATGAACGTCTTAGCCAAGCAAAATCACAGGGGTTGATAAAAATACGGGAAAACCGTAGTACTAAGGCAAATGTATTAAAGTTAATTAATCGTCGTATTGACTGTTACCTCAATGATCCTTTGTCGACAAAGTGGGTGCTAAAGGAAATTACAGCAGGCGACGAATCTCTCAACTTTAATGAAATCCATCAAACAATGGAAGTCATGGTCCAGACGGCACATATTGGTTATAGCAGTGATGAGAAAAAGC
>MPDF01000039.1 GCA_001874365.1 Gammaproteobacteria bacterium MedPE
TAAGTGTCCGCACCACTCGATATTCCTTATCGAGTTCAACAACCCCTAAGCCATTGACAGCGAGCCAAATATGCCCGTCCGCTGTTTTTATCCAATCACTAACATACTTATAATCATGGATGTGAAATCCTTCAATTTGAAATACAGTGCGATAGGTCTTTTCAATAAAGTTGTAATCTATCAGGCCGCCAGTTGTTGCAAGAAGCACATTATCCTTTCCAGAAAAACTGGGTAAAAAAGTCGCTGAGCCTTCCGGTTTAAAGTTAGTATTTAACGTGTCTAATGAACGTATTTCATTGCGGGTAACATCTAATAAGAAATGCCCTTTCGAACTGATAAATGCAAATTTGTCAGAAGCTACCTGTTCCACGCCATAAGGATAAAGTAAACGAAACTCCTCATTGATTTTCGGTGATAACGATGAAATTGCGATATTTTTTTCTGTCAGATCAAAGAGTGATAATCCGTTGCCATGCCACATCCACATCTTGTTATTCTTAATTGGAAATAACTTGAAAATTGTTTGTTGACCAAATACTGCTTTATCATCAGCACTGACAAAAAAAGATTGAGTCTCGTCTTTAATGCTATCAATTCTATTTAATCCATTTTCTGTCGCAATCCAATAAACGCCATCGCTTGATTCAAGATAATCATGTACAACAGAGTTTGTTAATTTTAGCGTCGATAAACGACTGTAACTTGAGAAATTTCGAACGTTTGGGTCAAAAGTAAAAACGCCTTGGATTTGTGAAGATAACCAAAATAATCCACTGTGATCTAGATAAATATTTTTAATACTATTATTAGTAATTAACGGATTAACATCGGAGTACTTTACTAAATGGTTTAATTTATTTGTGCTTTTGTCATAGGCATATAACCCACGCTGAGTACCAATAAATAACTCTGTTCCCTTGTCAATCACGCCCCAAATATTGAGTTCTGGAACAATAACCTCCTTGGGTTTATTCGTTGCAAGATCAAATGAATAGAGGCCTTGTACAGTCCCAACTAATAATCCCAATGATGCATCACGAAGAAAGGCCTTTACGTTGATATTATCTCGCGTTTTCACCACTGATGCAGGTAAGTGCTCTAACGAGACAACACGTTTAGAACTCATATCGAATAACTTCAAGCCTCGAGTGGTTGCCATATATAACGAGTCGTTATCTAACGTGAGGGCTCTTATCGCCTGCTCATCATTTCCCATGCTGTAGCGGACAGCGTAGGACTTTGATTGTCGATGATATTCAACAAGGTGCTGACCTATCGCAAACCACAGTGCATTGCTCTTTTCCAGCACAAAATCAACAGACAGAACATCATCACTGACTTCAGCTAGTCGCCCAGAAAATATTTGATTTGCCGTTAAGGTTTTAGTGTCGAGTAAGTAGGCGCCATTATAATAGGTGCTCACGAATAACTCGCCGGATTCTAGCAGGGCAAGATGCACGATCCCATCGCTTGCAAAACTATTATTGGGGCCTGGAATTTGCTCAAACTCGTATCCATCGAAGCGATTTAGTCCAAATTCAGTCGCAACCCAAATATAGCCATCGCTATCCTGTAATGTTTGATTAACTAGGCTTTGTGATAACCCTTCTTCAACGGAGTGGTTGATGAGATAACGGCTAAACTCCGCTGCTCCGACACTAAAAGAGAGGATAAAAGTGAATAAGGTATAAATAACATGCTTATAATTCATAAATTCTCTTATATATGATTTCCCTATCCGGTGGGTGTTACATTTTGTTACGTCCTATATTAGTTATATCTTATTTAAAGCGCTTTACCAATAAATTTAACTTTCTTATTACAATTTTTATTTTACAACACCAAAGGTTTAATTTTGTCGCTTTACGATACGATTCAACCGTTTAAAAATTTGTGTATTTTTGCAGCACTTTATTCTTATTTACGTGACAATAAACGCCCATTAGAATGTAATATCACCCCAATATTAAGGAGCGTTTGATGAACTTTTCTATCAATCAAACTTCGTCACTTAGTTTTATCGAACAAGCGCAGAAAAAGCGTGAAGAGCAAACGGAAAAACTCGCTTCGGGATTAAAAATAAATCAAGCAGCAGATGATGCAGCTGGTTTGCAGATTTCTAACCGCCTTACCTCACAAATCAATGGTTTAAATCAGCAAGCAGTTAATTCGCGCGATCAAATTAACCTTAATGATGTCGCCTCTGCGCAATTATCATCGATTACGAATAACCTGCAACGCGCCAACGAATTAGCAGTACAATCGGGCAGTCCGTTGTCAGATAACTCAGCCATTCAAGGAGAGTTAGACCAAATATCTGGTGAGATTAACGCAATAGCTGGTCAAGCACTGGGTAATGATAGTTTTATTTCAGGCCTTGATGCCAATGATACTGCTGGCTCCCTCGCAGCCATTGAAACAGCATTAGCAAGTGTCGGTGAGCAAGCATCTAGTTTAGGTGCCCAATCAAATGGCTTAGAAAGCCAAATCAGTACTTATGAAGTTACTAGCACCAACAGTAGCGCTGCCCGTTCTCGTATTCGTGATACTGATTTTGCACAGGCGACAGGCGAGCAACAAAAGAATGATATTTTGCTGCAAGCCTCATTAAGTATTCAAAAAACAGAAGAAGAACGTAAAGGACTATTATTCAATCAAATGGTTTAGTGCTTTTGTTCTGAACTCGTTGGATAGCCAAACAACGCCTTATACCTAGCGCGCCACGATGTAGCGCGTTTTGTTTGTTTAAGCAAATGAACCCACTGATGAAAGCTAATCTTAATCGGATTATCACTATTTAGCTGACCGACAATACCAAATTCACAAGGTACTTGTTCATCCTCTTCCACATATGTTCCAAATAGTTTATCCCAAATAATTAACACCCCTGCATAATTGCGATCGATATACTTCGGATTGATCGCATGATGCACACGATGATGCGACGGCGTATTAAACAGCTTCTCTACCAAACCCAGCTTACCAACAATCTTAGTATGCACAAAAAATTGAAATGCTAAGTTCAAAGCAACTACCGCAAAGACAACCTTCGGATCGTAACCAATCAAAATCATCGGCGTCCAAAATACCCACATTCCTGCAATTGGATACATCAACGATTGTCTAAAGGCCGTTGAGTAGTTCATATGTGTCGAGCTGTGGTGAGCCACATGGGCCGCCCACATCCAATGAATGTTATGAGAGGCACGATGAAACCAATAATAAAGAAAGTCTTGTAATAAAAAAGCGACAAACATGGTCACGAACGAGACTTCAATATCCCAAAAACGATACTCATACAATACATAGAACCACGGCATTAATATCGCTAATGCAATTGCATCAGTGCCTTGATGTAGGAGCGCCAACACAGTATTCGCTGCCGAATCTTTTAACTTATAGTTTTCGCGATATTTAAAAAATTCATAACCAATAAACAACCAAAAAACGGGGCTAATCGCGAGAAGAATTAATGCTACGTCCATTAAAGTGCTCCGCTAGTTTAGTTAGCCCGTGGCTAATATCTTGATTAATTATCTTTTTTACAATAAAGCTCGGTTGCCACCAAAGCGCTTGGCAAGTGATGAGGTAGTTGATTTTGCAACCATCACTGCTATCGATAACGTGAATACTGCCGTAATGATTTTTTAATGGCTTATTGCCTATGATTCGGTAGTGTATGCAACGCTGTGTAACAGCAATAACTTCTTCACAAAATTTTTCACCACGCATGGTAATTTCGCGAATAAGTCCAACACCAGAAGTGCACTTAGCAGGTTGCTTAACACTAAAAGAGCCATTAAAAAATCGCCCTAATTGATCATGTTCCAGCAATGCACTATGGACATCATCGGCGCTGGCATTAATCGATTTTGTTAATGAAATAGTGATCATCAATGAACCAGTATTTTAAGAATAATAACCATAAAGATTATTGAATTTATGCTTGGCAAACTTGCCGTCTTGTGACAAGATTTTTGTCTTTAGACGACAGCTCATCAACAAAACTAACAATAACGATGAAAAATTCTACTTCAATCAGCTATTTCAGCGGCGTTTTAACCTTTCTTGAACAGCAAGGTGTTAGTCGTGACGATGCGCTTAATGCGATTAACTTCACCCAATTCAATGATTACAATGACTCACAGCGTGTCGCATTAACTCATTATTCGGATTTACTCGATTTTGGCAAACACGCTTGTAATAACCCACTATTTGGCTGTTATTTAGGAGCCGATATCCATAGCGCTGATTATGGCGTGCTAGGATTTCTAATTGAATCTTGTGAAAACCTTGGTAGTGCGATTAACGACTTACTAAAATTCGATCGCATTGTCGCCAACATTGGTAATTGCATATTTAGCCACAACTTGGAGCAAGCCAGTATTGCCTGGACACCTCATAGTCAATGTAGCGAGCAAGTTGTATTAAGGAATATGGCAGCGTGGTTTACCACCACCACACAACTCATTGGTTATACGCTATCGCCAACGAGTGTCAGTTTTGTTCATTGCTACTCTCAAGAACATCTTGATAAATTAAGAAAAATATTTAACTGTCCTGTTTATGGCGGTGCTAAAACCAATAAAATAGATTTCCCATTTGAGTTTTTAAACCTCGAGTTTCGCAATGATAATCCACAGATCCATCAAGCACTGATGGCGTTATCTCAGGAACAACTAAGTAAACTCAATGACAATGATTTAGCTAAGAATCGGGTGGCAGACCTATTAAGCACTAAAATCGATTTAAACAATTGTACTTTGATTCGATTTGCTTCAGCACTTCATGTCTCGCCGCGTACATTACAACGACAACTCAAAGCAGAAAACCAACAGTTTGGTGAGCTTCTCGATAGTGAACGCCAACGACGTGTTATTGCGCTAATAGGAAAAATGCCGCTAGGTGAGCTGTCGCAACAATTGGGCTTTAATGAGCAAAGCTCTTTAAACCGTGCCTTCAAGCGTTGGTTTAATTGCACGCCCAAACAATACCTTGTGAAACAAGATGCTGCAAAACGCTCAAGTTAGCTTGCTATTTAGAAATTACTTAACCAGATTAACCTATCAATAGGCCAGTCAACGATACTATGAATATTTCGTCATCATTATTATTTTTCTTTAGTGCGCTAGGCGCATTCAATGGTTTATTGTTGTCTGGCTATTTGCTGTTAACTAAGCCCCGCACGATATCAAATACCTTCTTATCATTATTACTGTTAATGATTAGTGTCAGAATTACTAAATCTGTATTTTTCTTCTTTAATCCACAACTGGCTGGTGAATTTTTACAAGTAGGATTAGCTGCTTGTTTCTTGATTGGTCCGTTTCTCTACTTTTATTGCACTAGCCAACAAAATAAGCTCTCTACACTATGGTTATCATGGCACTGGCAACTCGGGTTATTAACTATCTGTATGTTAGCCACTATTTGGTTGGTGCCATATTCGCGTGACTCACACAATTGGCATATTATTTTTAAGGTCATTAACCACGTTTGGCTCTGTTTTATTTTGATGTCAGCCTATGTATTAAGGCCTATTTTTATCCAATGGTGGCGAGACAAAAAACTAGTTGATGCGAGTGATATTACCGCAATAAGTGTCTTTGTCGGAGTCAGTTTAATTTGGATGGCGTATTTTACATCACGCTATACATCCTATATTGCAGGGGCTCTTTCATTTTCAGTGGTGTTATATTTCAACCTGATGTTTTTCGTTCTACGTCGCAAGGCTCTATCAGCAGCACCAATAGAAAAATACAGTGATAAAAAGATAGATGATAAACAAGCGCAGCAGCATATCTCGCAGTTACAAACGCTACTGAATGAGCAACATTTATATAAAGATGCCCAACTAACACTGAGCAAAGTTGCAAAAAGAATGGGAGTTTCAAGTCCTTATTTATCACAATTACTCAATGATAATATGAAAGTGACATTCACTCATTTTATCAACGAATACCGGATTGAACTTGCTAAAGAAATGCTTAAAACGAATACTAAAAAAGTAGATGATATCGCTGATGAATGCGGCTTTAATTCAACCTCAACGTTCTACGCTGTATTTAAAAAGCACGTTCAGATGACACCATCAGCTTTCAGAAAAAATGCACTATAGAAAAAATATATACACAGCAGGAACAACACCGCCTGCAATAACTAACCAGCCACGACGAAAGCGCCACGGACTGTATTTTCCTTTCACCATAAACAATGCCGACATTGAAAGAAAAATAAGTAATACGGCATAAAGATCAGAAAATGCGATCCAACCGTTTTGAGCCTCATTCAAATGCAAACGATTAAATTGTTTGAACACATGACGAGGCCTAACATGCTCAAAAACGCCTTGTTGCTGCGTAAAACTGTAGGTTAACGTGCCACCTTCTTCAAAAAACACCTTATATATCTGTGGCGATTCCCAGTAGGTCGCACGAATTCCTTCATCAACATCAAAACTCGATAGCAACGCTGCATTTAGTACATCGTCTGACATCGTATTATCTAACGTCAAGACTTTCGCTTGACGATCAACAATATAGTTGGGATTCCAATGACGTAAATGATTTAACGCGATACCTGAAATTGCAAAGACCAATGTCAGGCCTATGCAAAAGTATCCAATATCACGATGTAACTCTCGATTGAGCCGAAACCAGTTAATCCCCTGCTTTCTAGTCAAGGATTTTCACCCCAATTGGCGACACTTGATACAGTGACATACCTGAGGTTACTGACGCTAAATCAAAGGGTTTACCAGCGCGTTTAGCTAATGATGCTTTGTAACGTTGAGTTTGTTCTAAATTCAACTTAATTTCTTTTAAATAACCGGTCGCGAGTGCTTGACGTCCTTTAGCACTCATTGGAAATACCATATCGCCGTCGCGCACTTTAATGCGTAATTTTTCAAAACGTGCGTCAGACGCTAAGTTCATCCAACAACCACGCTTTTGGCATACGCCAACGATGGTTCCGGCAACTGTAACCTGCTTATCGACGTAATTTTGCGGTGATGCTAACAACGCTGAAATCTTCATTGTATCTTTTGCATCAACGGCCTCACCAAAGGTTAACTCCTTTGCATTAACTGTCGATACGAATACAACTGCCCATAAAATAGTGGTCAATAATGTGCGCATGAAACTCTCCGTTCATCTATTTAATTTCAGAACGAGTTTGTAACATGTTATGAGGATGCTTTAAAGTCGCATCCAAATATAAATGGTAATTATTTGTGTTTAGTCAATTTACAAGGCTATTTCAAAATTTCAAAGGTCGCTATTTCTTGAGGTGTCATCCAGTGAATGTCATTTGCGGGAGCCGCATCCAACGTATACCAATAAAACGAGGTAGGAATACCAATTTCTTTATAATACTCAATATACTTGTCGTGCTCTTGGTGTGTTTTAGGGTAATCCAATGCTTCTTTCTCTCCGTCGCTCCACGAGTGAACACCCAGTTTAGCCCCTGACTCTATGGTACGGCTGACACCTGCCAAAAACATATCCGTTCCACCGGAAGCAACCATGCCGTCAGCAGGGATGTGAGTCGACACACCGTGCGCTCTAATTTCACGAGACGCTAGTAGATTGATTTCATCATCCATTGAACCGGGAACATTGACCATGACAATATGTTTGACTTGAGGGTGACGTGTAAATAGCTCTTGAATATCATCTAAGGTATTGCCGTAAATAACGCCATTCATGTATACGGTATCGCTGTTGACATTACCGTCTTTAAAGGTAAATTTAGCGCCTTGTTCGTTCTCAGACCACAAGATAAATTCTTGCATGCTAGCGCAGCCAGAGATAACACTAGTTAGCGCGACAAATAAACCAATCAAGGCCAAACGATATAAAGATTTCATAAGGACATTCCTAACAATAAGCAAGTTGTCATTATCTAATAATCACGAGTGGATAAATGTAAGAAAGTGTCTAAATAATGTAGGCAAGGCGATAACGACGGATTGAGTCGCTTCTCACCTTGCTCAATTCACGCATTTTTAAGTGACCTAGGTAAATAGATTAATTATTTAAGAAGGCTTCATGCTGTGGCATGCTTTCAACTGAGCGTTGAATCAACGTATTGAGGTTATCCATCAAATCGGTAAGCTGTTCATCAGTTAATGTACTGGCCATTGGGTGAGTATCTTGTGGCAAGACTTCTTGGCCCAATAAAACTTGTTGCCATGCAACTTCAGTAAACACATCATCTTGCTCACGAAAAACCTTGCCAGACTCTTTAAACAACGCAATTTTTCGCGCTAATGTTTCAGGAATATCCATACGCTGACATTGTTGCCAAAAAGCACTGTCTTGTCGCTTCGTTGCCTTGTAATGAAGAATAATAAAATCTCGAATGTTCTCAATTTCCACTGTCGACTGACGATTATATTCATCGACTTCACACGCTTTAATACCATGGTGTGGGAAGCATTTAAGTAACCTAATGATCCCCATCTGAATAAGATGAATACTCGTCGATTCTAATGGCTCTAAAAAACCACTTGATAAGCCGATAGCAACAACATTTTTATTCCATTGTTTGAGGCGACGCCCCGTCCTAAATTTAATAAAATTAGGTTCAGTGAGCGGTTTCCCAGGAAGGGAATCAGACAGCGTTTTCAACGCTTGCTCATCCGTCATAAACTTACTGGAATACACCATGCCATTACCCATACGATGCTGCAATGGAATGTGCCAACACCAACCTGCTTCTTTAGCAACACTTCGCGTATACGGCGCAATCGGTGACGGCGACTCACATGGCAAGGCAACCGCGCTATCGCAGGGTAACCAATGGCGCCAATCTTCATATCCAGTATTAAGTGTTTGCTCAATCAACAAGCCCCGTAAGCCGCTGCAATCAATAAACAAATCGCCATCAATATGTTGGCCGTCTTCAAGCACTAATTGTTCAATATTTCCCGATTGCTGATTTTGTATAACATCAACAACCTTGCCCTCAATGCGCTCAACACCACGAGCTTGGCTATATTCACTCAATAGTTTTGCATAAAGGGAGGCATCAAAATGATAGGCATAAACAATTCCCGGTAAATTAGTACCAGTTATATGAGGTAATTTATCGAATTTATGCTGTTTTGCGGCTTGATAATTTAATGAAAAATCACCGAACTCATACTCACTTCCCTGCTCTTTAGCGCGCAAAAATGCATGGTGAAAGTCGCAAAAAGGCAAGTTTTTACCTATGCCGCCAAACGCGTGCATATATTTTGAGTTTTCCGAGCTCCAGTTTTCAAACTCAATACCAAGTTTCATCGTACCCTTGGTTGCACTTAAAAACGTTTTCTCATCAATACCCAGTGCATTATTCAAATGAATAATCGGCGGAATAGTCGCCTCACCAACCCCAATAGTGCCAATAGCTTGTGATTCAATAAGCTTGATGTTGTGGGTTTTACCAAGCACTTTTACTAACAATGCTGCACTGATCCAGCCAGCAGTACCACCACCAACGATAGTGATATTTTTAATTTTACTATTATTCATTATTAACTCACTCAGCCTAACAGCAATGACGAATTCAAAAATTCAGTGGTGAATTTACAGCGTGTGAATAAACACCGTCATAAATCCCCTCGAGCAAGAAATCTATTAGAAGAAAAATCAGGGACGATTTTTAGCTTTTGCTGCAGGACGCAGATCAAAAGCGACTTCGTTAAAACAGATTTATTGAACGAGATTAGGGATTAATCACGGTTCGCCTTTCTTTTGGTTACTTTTCTTTGGCGACGCAAAGAAAAGTAACTGATACGCATAGAACGATGTAAATTAATGCTCACAACTGCAAATGCGTATCATATGGTGCTCAACAATAAACTTAAACACCCATAAACATAAAAGCCCCTGTAATTCTCATCACAAGGGCTTCATACACACTTTTCTATTCTAGATTATAACTTGTAGCTAAAGCCTAGTAAGAATGTACGACCGTACTGCTGATAATCGCGTACTTGCAGTGCGTTATCGCCACTTAATGATGTAAATGGTTCATCTGTTAAGTTTTGACCTTGTAGGAAAATTGATAATCCGTCTAAGCTCTCAACACCAGCATCACCAAAGTTATAACCGATTTGCGCATCAATGATGGTTTCACCGCGAATATCAACTTGGTTGGTATCAAAACCAATGCCATAAACATCGCCTTTAAAGTCACTACGTTTACGCATACTTACGCGAGACTCGAAGCCAGATTTTTCATAGTAAAGCGTAAACGATTGAATGCGCTCTGACAATCCAGGTAATTCGTAGTCGTTGTCGTTTTGATCTTTAATGTCAGATGACACACTTGTGTGACTCGCAATTAAACCTAAACCATCTAGGCTGTCGCTGATCATATTGAATGGGAATGTTACTGACGCTTCCCAACCTTTTAATGAACCGCCGCCGCCGTTAATCTTACCGTTTGCCGTCGCCGTAGAACGATCTGCTGGTGGTACAGTACCTGTGGCAGGATCTGCAACACCCGTCATATCTTGCTCATAGCTACCGTCAAAGATCCAGCTGCTTAAATCTTTGTAGAAGTAAGCCACAGAGAAGTAACCTTCAGGGCTGAAGTAGTTTTCGTAAGTGAAATCATAACCAATAGCTTCTTTTGGCTCAAGTGCGGTATTACCACCACTTACGCTCCAGTAGTTACCATTATCATCAGGACGTTCTTGACTATATGACGCACTTTGCGAGGCATGCATGTCATCCATACGAGCACGTGAAATAGTTTTTGCAGCGCCGAAACGCAATGCTTGATCATCATCTAATTTAAGTGACAAGTTTAAGCTTGGTAATACGTGGCTATAGCTATGTTCGCGATAATTAGTTGGTGTAACGACTTTCCCGTCAACAACGGCAAATGCAGAGCCGTTAGATGATTGTTTAGTATGTACGTAACGAACACCCACATTACCTGTTAGTGGCATATCGCCAACTTCAGCGTTGATATCTGCTTTAACGAACGCAGCCGTAATCTTCTCTTCAACGTTCCAAGACTTCGTGGCGTGAGCTGGATCGCTGATGCTTTGCGCTGTTAGTGAGTAATAACCATCGTCAATTAGACCCTGAGTATCATAAGCAATCATATCGCCCATGCCAATGAAATCTAACGATACGCTACCTTCACGGTACTGCTCTGGAACCACTAATGTGCCAGGGAACGCATTAAGCGTCATGTAGTAACCTTCAGACTCTTTATTTTTCTCACGTGCACGATGCGAAACACCGTAAGTGATATCCGAAACAACTTCTGAATCAATTTGTTGTGTTGCAGCCAGTTTCAATGACATCAATTCATCATCAATTTCTGGTGCGTTAATAAAGCCATCTTGCGCCGCATTTTCGTAAGGCGTACCAGCCGTATTGAATTTGTCGTTTAACGCGCCATTCCAACCCCATGTCAACGGACCGCCTAATTGGATCAGATCATAATCACTGTAATCTAAGCCGTGCGTGAATTTCGCGCCTGTGTTACCGCCATCGAATGTGTAACCAATGTCATCTGCAACACCTTCATCGTTACCACGACCTGTACCTGCGTAACTTTCGATACTCCAAATTTTACGCTTCACTTTCGAGTAACTAATATCTGCATCAATTGCCCACGTTTCGTTAACCGTCCAGTTTGTGTTGAAGCCAAGCGATAATAAATCCGCTTCACGTTCTTCAACATCGTTACGAACAACAACACGTTGACCTTTAGTCACAGCGCTAGTAACAAAACCACTCGCTTCATCAACTGTTGCAGTCGCAGCATCAATTGAACCTTGGCCCCATGCAAATGGTACTTCGATACCACGTAGGATTTTTGTATCTAAGAAATCAACATAAAGTGCATCAAATGTCATGTGAAGGTCGTCGTTTGGCGAAGCTTCAATCACTAACATGGTTGAATCACGATCTAATGTCGATGAACGAACAAATGGCTTAGCACCACCTAGAATAGAGAACTGTTGTCCACCAACTTCAAACTCTGGGTAACCCCAAGCGTTCCAACGATTTTCTTGGTTCGGTGAACTCATCATTGAATGAGCAAATGCTACACCAATAGTATCATCAGCGAATTTGTCTACGTATGAGAAAGTGCCGCGGAAACCAGTTTTATCACCGTCTGGATTCAGTTTATCTAAACCAGTTTGCTCAATTTGACCGTTAAATTGAATAACGCGATCTTCAACAGATAAAGGCTTGATGGTTTGTAAATCGATAACACCGGCAATACCTTCACCTTCAAGTGATGCATCAGGTGTTTTGTAAACCGTTACACCGCTCATAATTTCTGACGGGTACAAATCAAATTCAACGCCGCGGTTATCACCAATAGATACTTGCTCACGACCGTTAAAGGTTGTGCTTGATTCATTTTCACCGAAACCACGAATGGTTACACGACTAGCACGACCGTCAAGACGCTGTGCAGCAAGGCCGGGTAGACGTGCGATAGATTCTGCAATAGAAGAGTCTGGAAGTTTACCGATATCTTCAGCTGAAAGCGCTTCAACAACACTCGAAGAATAACGTTTAGTATTTAATGATTGAATAACACTGCGGCGAAAGCCAGTTACTTCAATTTTTTCAATCGCTTTTTTGGTTGCTTCTGCGGCTTGTTGCTTTGCATCTTTTTTCTCAGCATCGGCGGCGTGAACTGTGCCCACTAATCCAGCTGATACTAATGCAAGCGTTACCAAACTTGGCTTAAACTTCGACATACTTAGACTCCACTTTTTTGATTTTTATTCTACTTATATAGGACAAGCATTAATGTGATTGAGCTTGTCTTAATAAAAGTTGTATTTGCTTTTGTAGTTTGAAGCGATACTACTCCCCTACTTGATTAACAAACAACCTTATGCATACGTATTCAAAGCCATATTGCTACATTTCTTTAACATAAACATCGATAAAACCAACATTCCACACCACCAAAAACAAACTTAAACACTTGATTTTTAATCTTTATTTTTTTCATGTAAAAAAGTGTGAATTATGCCGTGTTATGCATACGTATGCAGTAGTATTGAACATTTTAGCGAACCTAACGTATTCTGCTTGCAACTTAAATTGGCACGCTCTCAATAAGAATTTAGCCAATAAATAGCATGCACATTGTTAAGTGCATCGAAATAATTGAGGTTGATATGCAGCATACCCCTTGGTGGCAAGGCGCCGTTATTTATCAGGTGTACCCACGTAGTTTCATGGATTCGAATAATGATGGCATCGGAGATTTAAAAGGAATTATTGATCGCTTTGATTACATCGAGTCATTGGGCGTAGATGCTGTTTGGGTATCGCCGTTTTTCAAATCCCCTATGAAAGACTTTGGTTATGACATCAGTGATTACCGCGATGTGGACCCACTTTTTGGCTCACTTGATGATTTTGACGCCTTAATTGCTCGCGCTAAACAGTCTGATATTAAAATTATTATTGATCAAGTACTCAGTCATACGTCTGATCAACACGCATGGTTTGAAGAATCGCGTCAAGACAAAACTAATCCCAAAGCTGATTGGTATGTATGGGCTGATCCTAAGCCTGACGGCACGGCGCCAAATAACTGGATGTCTATTTTCGGTGGTACAGCGTGGCAATGGGAGCCTCGTCGTGGTCAGTATTTCTTACACAATTTCTTATCTAGTCAGCCAGATCTTAACTTTCACAATGAAGACGTGCAAAAAGCCGTATTAGACAATGTTGAGTTTTGGCTAAAACGTGGCGTTGGTGGTTTTAGGTTAGACGCTATCAATTTTTGTTTCCATGACAAAGAATTACGTGACAACCCCGCTAAACCAAAAGAATTGCGAGCTGGTCGTGGCTTTAGTGAAGACAATCCATACGCTTATCAATATCACTACTTCAACAACACGCAGCCTGAGAATCTTGAGTTTATGGAGCAGTTACGTCAACTGTTTGATCAATACGATGAGGTGGTTAGCCTTGGTGAAATTTCATCAGAAGACTCATTAAAAGACATGGCGCTTTACACGCACAACAATCAACGACTAAACATGGCTTATAGTTTTGAGCTATTAACCGATGATTTTTCAGCGCAGCATATTAAAGACACCGTTTCGTCATTAGAAGCACAAATGACGGGTGGCTGGCCTTGTTGGGCAGTGAGTAATCACGATGCAGATCGTGTGGTCACGCGTTGGGGCAAAGGCAAAGAAAATACTCAATTAGCGCGCATGTTAGCAGCAATGCTTGGCTCCTTAAAAGGCAGTATCTGTACTTACCAAGGTGAAGAGCTAGGATTGCCTCAAGCAGAGCTGAGTTTCGAAGAGCTTCAAGATCCGTTCGGCATTACATTCTGGCCACAATTTAAAGGTCGTGATGGATGCCGTACGCCAATGCCGTGGCAACATGACACCGAGCACGGCGGCTTTTCGACTGAAAAGCCTTGGTTACCAGTATCAGAGTCGCATTTACCGTTAGCTGTTAATAAACAAGATAGTGATGAGTCCTCTCCACTCAATAGCTATCGTACATTTATGAAGTGGCGCAAGGCACATCCGGCGTTAGTGACAGGTGATATTGAGTTTGTAAGCACCGACGATAATGTGTTGATGTTTATCCGACACTGCCCAGATGCCAGCATGGAAAAAATTCTCTGTGTGTTCAATTTTAACGAACATAGCGCAGACGTTGAGCTAACTCACGATGTTGCGCAGTTCCTCAATGGTTCTCCATTTGTGATGAATGCCAGCACACTTGCTTCATCAACCAAGGCCATTAGAGTAGACGGTTTCAGTGGTTTTTACGCCCACATTAAGTAATTTTCTAAGCCAACATTTTGTTGGCTTTTTTTATAAAAATATAACAATAAAAGGTGACCTATGAGCATTACAACCCCATCACCTAGTGCGACTCCAACCGACAGCCAGCAAGGCAATGGTTATGGATTTGCGTTAGTGAGTCTAACTTCATTATTTTTCATGTGGGGATTTATAACCTGTCTCAATGACATTTTAATTCCTCACTTACAAAGTGTGTTTTCATTAACTCACTTTCAAGCCATGCTTATTCAGTTTTGCTTTTTTGGTGCCTACTTCATCGTGTCAATCCCAGCGGGTATTCTTGTAAAACGTATCGGTTATAAACGCGGTATCGTTACGGGATTACTAATCGCTGCGGCAGGTTGTGGTTTGTTTTATCCAGCGGCAGCTGCACAAGAATATGCCGTTTTCTTAGCAGCATTATTTGTACTTGCCTCAGGCATTACTATTTTACAAGTGGCAGCAAACCCATACGTAACAGCATTAGGCCCGGAAAAAACAGCGGCAAGTCGTTTAAATATGACTCAAGCTTTCAATGCAATGGGCACCACCGTTGCCCCTTATTTCGGATCTTTACTTATATTAGCTGCTGTCGTTCATGATGTTAGTGCAATGGATGAAGCGCAGCGCTTAGCACAAGCCGAATCAGTGCAATTTCCTTATATTTTGTTAGCAACAATGCTACTAATTTTAGCCGCTGTTTTTAGCCAATTGAAATTGCCAGTAATTGATGCCATCGAAGATACAACTCAAGAAGAAACAGACGAAAGCGCATGGCAACATCGCCACTTAGTGCTGGGTGCAGTTGGTATTTTCATGTACGTAGGTGCAGAAGTCGCCATTGGTAGTTTCCTAGTAAACTTTTTTGGCCTCGATAACATTGCCGGCTTGAATCATGCTGACGCCGCGACCTATCTTGGATATTACTGGGGTGGTGCGATGATTGGTCGTTTTGTTGGTGCTGCTGTTATGCAAAAAATTGCAGCTGGCAAAGTACTAGCTTTTAATGCCTTTGCTGCCGTATTACTGCTAACACTTACTATTGTGGGTGAAGGTAAACTTGCGATGTATGCTGTATTACTCGTAGGCTTATGTAACTCAATTATGTTTCCAACTATTTTCTCATTAGGTGTCACAAGTTTAGGTAAAGTAACGAGCCAAGGCTCTGGTATTTTATGTTTAGCAATCGTTGGTGGTGCACTTGTACCATTAGCGCAAGGCTTTCTAGCCGATACTGTGGGCATTCAGTTGTCTTTTGCCCTGCCGCTACTTTGTTATATCTATATTGCTTATTATGGATTAATCGGCTCTAAGGTTATTCCGAGCAAAAAATAGTTACCCAAGCGCCGCTTCCTCTCTCTAGCGGCGCTTTTCCGACCAATTTTTGTCTATTAATTTCCCAGTTTGAGAGTCTCTGCAAACTTCGGTATTATCAACACACTAGTTTGACTGAGAATCCACCATGAGAAATAAAGCCACCTCTTTTGATATTGCCTATCATGCCGGGGTATCACAATCGACAGTTTCTCGTGCATTGAGTGGCAGCCCATTAGTCAGTGAAGAAACTCGCCAACGAATTCAAGCTATTGCTAAAGAGCTCAATTACAAAGTTGATAAAAACGCCAGCAACCTGAGAACACAAAGCAGCCACACCATTGCATTATTATTGTTTGAAGATGCCACTGTTGACGACTCTAATATCAATCCCTTTTACCTATCTATGCTTGGCAGTATTACTAAAGCCTGTGCCGATGCGGGTTATGATTTGTTGGTCTCTTTTCAACAAATGAATGACGACTGGCATGCTGAATATGAAGATTGCCATAAAGCCGATGGCCTTATTTTATTAGGTTATGGTGATTACCTCGCTTATGAGAAAAAATTAAGCCAGTTGATAGAACAGGAAACGCACTTCGTGTTGTGGGGCGCAGGTGACAAAGACATTGATGCTATCTCAGTGCGCTGTGATAACAAACAAGGTGGGCTTGCAATCACCGAGCATCTCATTAAACAAGGGCGAAAAAATATCGCCTTTGTTGGCGAAGCGTCAGATGCAACACCCGAATTATTAGAACGTTATCAAGGTTATTGTCAGGCATTAAAAGACGCTAATATTGCTATCGACAAAACACTGCACGTTGATGCACAAATTACTGAACTTTCAGGGTATGAAGCAACATTAAAACTTCTATCACAATCAAAACCTGTCGACGCTATTTTTACAGCCTGTGATCTGATGGCCATTGGTGCGATGCGAGCAATTAGCGACAAAGGGTTAAAAGTCGGTGATGATATTGCGGTTGTTGGTTACGATGATATTTCTGTAGCGCAATTTACAAACCCGCCACTAACAACAGTACGTCAAGACACAACGATTGCTGGTCAACTTTTGGTTAAAAACCTCGTAGGATTAATTAAGGGCAATGAAGTCTCAGGCTCTATCATTGAACCAGTAACGATTGTTCGCTCATCGTGCGGAACCAACGCTAACTAGTTGTAGTCACGTCAATTTGCCCTTACTATGCAATTAATACTGCACCATTTTTTGGAAATATAGTGACGATTGCAACCATTCTTATTGTCGATGATAGACCCGATATTAGGCTCAGTGCAGCCTTTGTACTTGAAGACAACAATTATCAAGTTCTTGAAGCAGAATCACCTTACCAAGCACAGCAAACCATAAACGACAATGACGTTTCGCTAATTCTACTGGATATGAACTATTCACTCGATACCACATCTGGTGACGAGGGCTTGGAGCTATTGCGATGGCTCTCGAAACATCATCCAAATGTCCCTGCGGTTGCGATGACAGCTTGGTCAAACGTCGAACTTGCCGTGAAATCGATGCAAGTTGGTGCCAGTGACTTTATAGAGAAACCGTGGAAGAACCAGCGCCTATTACAGGTCATTTCACAACAACTCGCCATGGCGGGATTGAAACAACAAAATCAACGACTCCATCAGCGCCTTGAAACAGAGCCACAAATCGGATATCAATGGCGCTCAAGCTGTATGGTGAATCTGATGGCACAAATCGAAAATGTTGCTGGTACTGATGTTGCCATTTTGCTTACAGGCGACAATGGTACGGGTAAAAGTCAACTCGCCAAACATATTCATCAACAATCTCAGCGTGCAAGCCAACCTTTTATCAGCGTTAACATGGGCGCAATCTCAGAATCGTTATTTGAAAGTGAAATGTTTGGGCATACCAAGGGCGCGTTTACAGACGCAAAATCCAGTCGCATTGGGCGCTTCGAATTAGCGCAGCAAGGAACACTATTTCTGGACGAAATTGCCAACATTCCGCTGTCACAACAAGCAAAGCTGCTACGCGTCGTTGAGTCAGGTGAATTCGAGCCCTTAGGAAGCAGTAAAACTCAGCAAACTAGTTGTCGATTAATCAGTGCATCGAATGGCGATTTCGCCAAATTAATAGCAGATGATCAATTTAGAGAAGACTTATTTTATCGCCTAAATACACTCGAATTTCGCGTACCCTCTTTGCACGAACGCCTAGACGACATTGTGCCATTAGCCGAACATTTTATGGCGCAATTCGCTGATAAATATAAGCGTATGATACCAACGCTAAGCCAGTGCGCTAAACAAGCATTACTAGGTTATCATTGGCCCGGTAATATTCGTGAATTAAGCCATGTAATGGAGCGCGCAATTTTACTTTCACCAATCAGTAACGAGCAACCGATATTACAAGGCACCGACCTTCCAATTTCAGCAGCGCGAACCAACAACACAGCAATGACATTTATGACACTCGAGCAAGCCGAAATCAGCTTGATTGAACAAGCATTAGCGCGAACTGAAAAAAATGTACCACAGGCGGCACAGTTGCTAGGTCTTACGAAATCGTCACTTTACCGTCGTCTTGAGAAGTATGATCAAGTTCAGCGCTAGCAGTTCGCTAGAACGCTACCTTGCGATCCGCAGTGTTTTATTGACAACATTGCTGCTGGGCTTGAGTGGTGTCATCTTCTATCAGTTAGCTATTCCCCCATGGAACATAGCCGTGTTACTAGGCTTAATTGGTTTGGCCTGCAGTATCGTATTGAGCCAAATTTACCGCCGTATAATGTCGACTTACAATCGTGGTTTGTTACACATCGAAGCAATGCGAGTTGAAGACTACAACCAATACGCTAAATGTGACTTTAACCAAGGATGCGCCGCAGCATTCCACCAGCAATTAAAACAACTGAGTGAGCATCTTGCAGAACAAAAATCTCGCTATGATCAACATGCCTTTTTGGTCTATCAATTAATTGATCAATTAAATATTCCAATTTTAGTCTTTAACCAAAAAAATAAACTCAGCTACGCCAACGGCGCATTTTCAGCACTCTACGCCCAGCCATGGCAAATGTTTCGCAATGCATCACCTAAGCTGTTAAATCTCACCAAACGGGATAATAAATGGCAGTTGAATAAAAATAGTCAACAATGGCAAATCAGCCAAAGTGAATTTATCGACGATGGTCAGACCCACCAGCTATTAGTATTCACCAACGTAGAATCCGTCAAACGAGAGAGCCAACAAACAGCGTGGCAGCAAATTATTCGAGTCATGAGCCACGAAATAAGAAATTCTCTCACGCCTGTATCGTCATTGGCTGAGAGTCTTGCTACACGCAGCGGCAGCGAGCGTGATCAAAAGGCGTTGGCATTAATTCATGAACGCTGTCATCATCTGCAAGATTTTGTGAGTCGATATTCATCATTGTCACAACAGTTCAGCTTAGAGCCTAAGCAAATCAACACCACTCAATTACAAGAACGCCTCAGTGGACTATTTAATACCCAACAGCTCGAAATCAACTCACAGTGCCAATGGATTTGGGCAGACCAAACCTTTATAGAGCAAGTATTAATTAATTTAATTAAAAACTCCGTTGAAGCTAACTCAGATCATATTCAACTGTTAATTCGCCAGTCTGGACAGCACAACGAAATAACCATTACTGATAATGGTCATGGTTTCGCCAATCTAGACAATTTGTTTGTACCGCTATTTTCGACCAAGAGTCAGGGCCAAGGTATCGGCCTAAATTTTTGTCGCAATATTATCGAGCAACACCACGGAAGTATCACGCTCGAAAACAACAAAGAAGCCGGTGTGACAGTCACCATTAAACTTCCCAGCAGTGCCCCAAAAGAACAATCAAGATAGCCCTTAAACCTCGGTTCGTTATTGAAAACAGTCGGTCCGATATCGGACTGACTAGGCTACACCATTCACTAAAACAAACTCAAACTATTGAATTTTAATAATAAATAAAGTTGGCACGTTACTCGCTATAGGCTGTTATTATCGTAATAATCCAGAGGGTATCATGGACGTTGTCAAATCTAAGAAACAAGCCAAAATAAATTGGTCTAACAAAACGCTACTCGCTGTCGGTGCTTTAGTGGTTGTTTTATTAGCATTATGGGCCAATCAAAGCGCGAGTTCAGTCACTGTAAAACGCGGCGAAATTCTAATTGATCATGTAAAGCAAGGTGACTTAAATGTCATTATTGAAGGTTATGGCAGTTTAAAGTCAGACAAACAACAGCTAATCACCGCTTTTTCCCGAGCAACTGTTAAAGAAATCGTGCTTAAACCCGGTGCGAATGTACAAGCAGATAGCATTATTGTATTACTCGATAATCCAGAATTGCAGCAACAGCTCGACAGCGCCAAACGTGGTTTGAGTCAAGAGAAAGCCAACCTACGCCAATTAAAGCTCAATCAACAACGTGAAAAGCTAAACGAAGCAGCCGCGCTTGCACAAATCAATGCGAACTATGAAACAGCCTCACTCAAACGAGTGGCGGAAGAAAAATTAGAAAAGCAAGGCATTGTCTCGACGCTTACTTTCCAGCAAACCCTGCTCAATGAACAGCAACTCAAAAAACGTATCAATATTCTTAAACAGCGTCTTGCACAACTCGATTTAGTTCATCAAGAAGCGGTAAGTATTGGTCAAGATCGCGTTCATCAACAGCAAGGCCTATTGGATATAGCGCAAGCACGTCTTGATAAGTTAACAGTGCGCGCAGGCTTTGATGGTGTGCTACAACGCTTATCTGTTGAGCTGGGGCAAAGTCTATCGGCAGGACAGGAAGTCGCGCTCATTGGCAGTGTAAGCGATTTAATTGCATTAATTCGTGTACCACAAAGCCAAGCACAACAAATCGAAATTGGCCAATCGACCATCATTGATACCCGCCGCGACAAGATCATCGGCAAAGTATCACGTATTGACCCAATCGTGGCCGACAATACCGTCGAAGTAGAAATTGAATTACCAAAACAATTACCTGCCAGTGCACGACCAATGCTCAATGTCGACGGCATTATCACGGCTGATACCTTACGCAATGTACATTATATTCAACGTCCGCCGAGCATTAAAGCGAATAGTAAAATATCCCTTTACCGAGTCGATCCACAATCACAACAGGCAGAGCTCGTTGAGCTTAAACTAGGCCGCCAAGCAGGCCGCTACATCGAAATCATCTCGGGAGCGAAAAACGATCAACAGTTTATCGTTTCCGATCTATCAAACATCACTAAAACAGCCGCAGTGCTAGGCATAAAGTCTTAGCAGCGCATTAGTTAATTCAGAAGGAATTACCCATGAAAAATATCAAAATAAAAATGAGAAATATCGCGAAAGTCTTTGAAACTGACGAACTAGAAACTCACGCGTTAAAAAGTATCGATTTAGACATTTACGAAGGTGACTACGTTTCTATTTCTGGCCCCTCAGGCTGTGGTAAATCAACCCTGCTCTCAATTTTAGGGTTACTAGATATGCCAAGTGGCGGTGAATACTTTATCGAAGATATCAATGTCACTGATTTATCGTTAGATATGGCGGCTGAAATCCGCAGCAGTAAAATTGGATTTATTTTTCAATCGTTTAACTTAATCGACGAATTATCAGTGTTTGACAACGTCGCCTTACCTTTGCGTTACGGCAGCGCTAAAATGAGCGATGAACAAATCAAGGCTCGTGTTCAAGAGTGTCTCGAATTAGTCGATATGAGTCATCGTATTAGCCACAAACCAAATCAGCTCTCTGGTGGTCAACAACAGCGTATTGCCATTGCTCGTGCGCTGGTTGCCAAACCTGCAATTCTGTTGGTTGATGAGCCAACGGGTAACCTCGATTCTAAGAGCGGCGATCAAGTCATGGATGTGTTAGAGCAGCTCAATAAAGCTGGTACCACTATTTGTATGGTAACGCACGATCCACGCTACGCCGACATGGCAACCACTCAACTAAAACTACTAGATGGCGCAATCTTAACCACGCCAAACCTTGAATCAGTTGAGCAGGAGGCAGTATGAGTCAGTTTTCCTATCAGCAGAAACAAGCTTGGGCGGGTTTGAAAAAGAAACCCGGTTTCATCGCAGCTATTGTTGCCACTATGGGGACGACACTCGGTGCATTGCTCTGTGTATTGACGCTAGCTTATGTACTCATTGCTAAACCTTTGCCTTACCCAGATCAAGAGCAGTTGTTTCAAGTAAATAGCATTTTTAGTAATAACAAGGGCGAACGTGTTGGCAATGCTTTCACTTACCCTGGCTTGATTCATATGTACGATAATCAGACTGTATTTAGTGAAGCTGCCTTGCTATATGCCTCAGAAGACGTACTGATTAATTCACTAAACCAGCCAACGCTTGAAGTGCTGTTTGTCACGCCAGAATATTTCAAACTTGTCGATGCGCCAATGGCGTTGGGTCGATCTTTTGAAGACACGGAAGCGAAAGATAAGAACAACCCAGTCGGTATTATTAGCTACCAAACGTGGCAGCAACAGTTTGCTGGCGACGAAAATATTTTGGGCAAAAAAATGGACTTTAGCGGCAATAGCTTTTCGATTGTCGGTGTATTAGCACAAGAATTTGTCGAGCCTGAACTATTTGAAACAGGGGTGACGACTCATGTCTTCTTGCCATGGGACTACAATCAATCAGGGCCACGCTTACGAACATCTTGGGGCAATATTAACAGCTCACAAATGTACATTGGTAAACTCACTTCGCCAATGACTATTAGTCAAGTCAATCAGACATTAACGACCCTCGTCAACGACAAATGGCAGGAAGAAGTCACTTCAGTCGAGTTCTTTAAAGGTTGGAGTATCGCGATGGATACCAAAAGCTTTAAAACCGAAATCCTTGGCGATAGTCAGCGTACTGTTTATTTATTACTAGCTGGTGTTATAGGCTTAGTGTTGATTGCTTGTGCGAACATAGCCAATCTATTCATCTCTCGTACGGCAGAGCAACAGCGCCAATTAGCTATTCGCGCTGCTGTTGGTGCTAACAAAAAACATTTATTTAGTACCATTTTTGCCGAAACTAACTTGTTGATGCTATTTTCAGTGGGTGTTGCACTGGTCATTTCAAGTGGTGGTTTTTACATGATGCAACAGTTACTCGCGCAGCAATTACCACGAGTGAGCGAGTTGTCTATAAGTTGGTTTACGTTGAGTTGTGCCGTGATTATCGCCTTGTCGTTAGCGCTGTTTTTCGCTCGTCTTAGTACGCGAATGATCAATTACAAAGCGCTGAACTCTACCCTACAATCAAGCGGTAAAGGCACAGGTGTTCAAGTCTCACAAGGCATCCGTAAGTTGCTGATTATTAGCCAAGTAACTATAGTGACAACATTAGTGTTTATTAACATTAGCTTGTTCCAAGATGCCAAAAAATCTATTGAGAAACCATTGGGCTATAACACCGCGAACCTAAGCACCTTGTCTCTCTCGATATCTGCAACGACAACACCACCTGAAGCGGAGCGAATTCCGGTAATGAACGAAGTTCGCCAAAAGTTATTAGAGCTACCACAAATTGTCGCCATCAATCAGTCAAGCGCGCCACTTAACAGTTTTAATCTAAACGCTCAAACTTCTGTAGCAACTAACGAGCGCTTTGTCGTCAATACCAAGTTTATCGATCAGCACTACTTCAATATGATCGGCCAAACCTTACTCGAAGGCGACAACTTTACCGCTGCTGACGTCAAAGACGACAACGCTGTAATGATTGTAAATACCGAATTTGCACAAGCGTTAGCATCTGAAGGCAGCGCAATTGGTCAACAGATAAGCTTTGGTGGTGACCATTCTGCGACTATTATTGGCATCGTAAAAGGTACTTTGTACCCAGGTCAAGCAGAGCAGCCTATGCAAGCTTACCGTCCTGGTTCACAAGCGAGTACGGTCATGACACTGCGTATTGCAGAAGGCCAAGAGCTCACTCGCGAGCAAGCGGTTGCAGTACTCAAAGAAGTGACCACCCAATACACGGTATTTGATTTGGTAAAAATGGATGAGCGCCGCAACGAAATGCTGTTTACGCAATACACCACTGCTGTAACTAGCGCCGTGTTGGCGGTGTTAACAATAGTGCTTTCGGCAATCGGCTTATACGGTATTTTGAGCTATAGCACGCAAATGCGTGGGTTTGAAATAGGCACTCGGATGGCCATTGGTGCAAAGGGTCGCGATCTCATCAAGTTAATCGTGGGAGAAAACTCTAGCTCAATAGCTATTGGAATCATTGTTAGTATGATGATATTGCTAGGAATTTACATCGGATTCAATGAAGAATTAGCTGACTACTTCTCACTTCAGCTAATCCCTGTTTTCGTAGTGACTATTGTATTAATTAGTCTAATTGCCCTATTTGCATGTTACTGGCCATTACGTCAATTCATTAACCGCCCAGCAATACACTCACTGCGCGGTAGTGAATAATCATTGATAGGACCACTATCATTCACTAGTGTTTACTCACTAGTGAATGATGTTTTCCACATCTCGTCTCACTACTGGATACCCTAAATTCATCCAACCAAAAATTCCTTCCCACAACACCGCGGTGCGCGTGTACCCTTTTCGTCTTAATTTTTTAATTGTGTGATCGGCAGCTGCTCGAGGACACGAGCAATATGCCACTATCTGCACATCCTTTGGAATGCCAGCAACGGTTTCGTCTAAATCAGCATAATAGGGAAACGGAATAGCGCCTGCAATGTGCGCCGTTTGCCACACAGAAGGTACACGAGTATCTAATAACACCATGCGTTTTTTGCCGTTAAGTGCTTCATTTAAATCTTTAGATGACACATACATTCCGTCCTGTAGCTTAAAATTAGGATCGTCACTTTGTGGATTGATAATGTAC
>MPDF01000004.1 GCA_001874365.1 Gammaproteobacteria bacterium MedPE
AACATCGCCCAACTTCAAACAAGATATTAACCAAGCACAATCTGAGCTGACAAAGCTGGCGAGCAGTGACTCTTTTTCAAAGCTAGGATCGTCTTATCAAGAAGCGGTAAAGAGTAGCAGTGCTGCGCTGGAGATTATTGAAAAAATTTCGCCGCAGCGTTTATCTAATCCCTTTGTAAATCGTTATTTAGATTTTGCTAGTTAACGATTGAGATTAGAAAACAAAAAACGGCTCCGAAGAGCCGTTTTACATAGTTATCGTTTATTGGGGAATTAACGATATAAAGGGTATTTTTCACATAGCTCTTGCACCAAACCTAAAACACGTTGCTCTTCAGCGCTGTTGTCTTCAGGGTTGCTTGCTAGACCATCTAATACATCACCAATCCAGTGACCAATTTGAATGAAGTCTTCTTCACTGAAACCACGGCTTGTGCCTGCTGGTGTGCCAAGACGGATACCTGAAGTAACCATTGGCTTTTCTGGATCAAACGGAATACCGTTTTTGTTACAGGTGATACCTGCACGTTCTAGACTTTCTTCTGCTGCATTACCTTTTAGCCCCTTAGGACGTAGATCAACAAGCATTAAGTGAGTGTCTGTGCCGCCAGTAACTATGTCACAGCCGCGAGAGATTAGCGTATTAGCTAATGATTTAGCATTGGTAATCACTTGAGAGATGTATGAGTGGAACTCAGGCTCTAACGCTTCACCTAATGCAACCGCTTTACCAGCGATAACGTGCATTAATGGGCCACCTTGAAGACCTGGGAAAACCGCTGAGTTAATTTTCTTAGCGATGTCTGCATTGTTGGTCAAGATCATGCCACCACGTGGGCCACGCAATGTTTTGTGAGTTGTTGTTGTAACAACATCGGCGTATGCCAATGGATTTTGATGATGGTTTGTCGCAATAAGACCTGCGATGTGTGCCATATCAACCATTAGGTAAGCACCTACTTCGTCAGCGATTTCACGGAAACGGCTAAAGTCGATTTGACGTGGAATTGCAGAACCACCGGCAATGATTAGCTTTGGTTTGTGCTCGCGAGCAAGTTCTAATACTTGGTCGAAATCAATCGCTAGATCAGATTCACGAACACCGTATTGAACAGCGTTAAACCATTTACCTGATTGCGCTGGACGTGCACCGTGAGTCAAGTGACCACCTGCATCCAGTGACATGCCTAAAATGGTATCGCCTGGCGTTAATAGTGCTTGGAATACTGAACCGTTAGCTTGTGCGCCAGAATGTGGTTGTACGTTAACGAACTCACAATCAAAGATTTGCTTTGCGCGATCAATCGCTAATTGCTCAACGATATCTACGTATTCACAACCGCCGTAGTAACGACGACCTGGATAACCTTCAGCATATTTATTAGTTAATGCGCTACCTTGCGCTTCCATTACGGCTTTTGAAACGATGTTTTCAGAAGCGATCAATTCAATTTGTTGCTCTTGACGTTTATTTTCTAATTCGATTGCCATTTGTACGGCACCATCGGTTGCTGGTAAACCTGATGCGAAGAAATGTTCTAGTTCGAATGAGCTGTAATTACTTTTCATAATCGTTCTCTTATTAGGTTGTTTTCCACATAATAGATTAAAAGTTTCCAATTGGAAACCTTTGTTTGTAAATTGTTAATAAATTGTACTGTAGTAAACTTTTGTTAAGGTGTTTCTACTGTCTATTTTTTATGTAACAATTGCCACCATCTCTAATAAGCTTTATGTATGGATTTAATTAATGACCACCGATATTTACCCTTCAATGACTGTTGCCGATAATGAACAAAAAGAACGTCCGGTAGAAAAGATGCAATTGGGTAAACAAGTCAAAGCAATTCGTAAGCAAAATAACCTGACGCTAGAAGAAGCAGGTAAATTAACAGGATTAGCGCGTTCTACATTGTCTAAGATTGAGAACGAACAAATATCACCAACCTTTGCTGTTATGCAGAAGTTGGCAGCGGGATTGAATATTGATATTCCGCAATTGTTTACGAAACCAGAAAAGGCACAGGCTACAGGTCGTCGTGATATCACTAAGTCAGGTCAGGGTGTTCCGCATTTAACACCGACTTATGAACATGAATTGTTATCAACACAGTTAAGCCAAAAGAAAATGATGCCTTATCGCTCTCGCGTTCATGCGCGCTCGTTTGACGATTATGGCGATTGGGTACGTCATGAAGGCGAAGAGTTTTTACTCGTGCTTGAAGGTGAAGTTGAGTTATATACTGAATTTTATGAACCAACGAAATTAACCGTTGGCGACAGCGCTTATTATGATGCAATGATGGGGCATGTGGTTATTTCGACATCCAGTGAAGATGCACTTATTTTGTGGGTAACAACGAGTTAATCACATTTTAAGCAAGTTAAAATAATCCCATTTGGACATCAGTTATTTGTGCGTAGCTGGTGCCAATGAAAGGCAATATCCCGTCAACAATAGGAGCAATTTGTTTGTCGATGTAATGTTGATAATCAATAATGCTCGTTAAGTAGTCCACTGGCTCAGGTCCATTGAGCGTCATAATATAACTAATGCTACCTTTGTGTTGATATTGCAAAGGTCTGCCTAATGCTTTGTTTCTTTCATCGGCGAGACGTGCAGCTTTAACTTGCGGTGGCACATTTTTAACGTATTGTGATAGTTCACGGCGCAGGCGTTTAGTGTACACGAGCTTGTCATCAAGTTTACCTTGTTTTACGTCATCAATGATTTGCAAAATAAAGTCTTTAGGGTCTTTTTTGTCGAATACTTGTTGATAAACCGCTTGTTGAATATCGCCTGCCAATTCAGTCCAATCACTTCTGACGCTTTCAAGACCTTTAAACACTAACTGATTTCCCGTTGATGTAGAGAGCAATCCTGCGTAGCGTTTCTTGCTTCCCATTTCTGAGCCGCGTATGGTTGGCATTACAAAGCGTTGATATAAGGTTTCAAATTCAAGTTCCATTTGGCAATCTAAATCAAAGTCTTGGCGTAATTTTTCTCGCCAACGTTGATTAATGTCTTGTGCTAATTCTCGTCCAATCTGATTGGCTTGTTCACTATCATATTCATGACCGACTAATACAAATACAGAATCTGTATCACCGTAAATGACTTGATGTTTCTCTTCAATCCACTCGGCGGTCTGTTGGATAATTTGATGGCCCCGCATGGTAATCGAACTGGCTAATCGTGTATCGTAAAAGCGACAACCGCCTGAGCCAAGTACGCCATAAAATGAGCTCATTAAAATTTTGATGGCTTGAGAGCGTGGACTATCATTGTCTTTTTTGGCTTGATCGCGTTGTTGCCAAAGATCGGTGATAATTTGTGGCAAGAAATGTTTGTCACGAGAAAACTTCGCTTGTTTAAAACCGTCAATAGCTTGTTGTGGATCATTTAATCCTTCAATTAGGCCCATAGGATCGATCTTGAAAGTACGAATGATAGAAGGGTATAGACTCTTGAAATCAAGTACTAGCACATTGTCATAGAGTCCGGGAATTGAGTCCATGACATAGCCACCGGGACTTGCTAAACCGCCATCAGGTGGGAGGTTTGGCGCGATATATCCTGCGCGGTGTAATTTGGGTAAATAAAGATTGGTGAACGCTGCAACTGAGCCCCCGATACGATCAAGTAGCAGGCCAGTTAGCTGACTTCTGAATATGAGAAATTCTAGTACGTTGGTATGCGCAAAAATGTCGTTTACTAAGGCACAGTCTTCGAGGTTATAGGCCGCAAGTGCTGGTTTGTCGTGCTGAAAATTATGATTAATTTCTGCCATTCGATCATGTACGTTATTGACTAATTTCCCGCGATTGAGAAGCTCGTTCGCGACAAAGTCTAAGCTAAAACTAGCAAAGTGATAGGTCGCTGATTTTAACGAGTCGATACCGTCAACAACAACACGTCCGCCAATGCTGACGTAGCCATTATTATCGGTATTTGAGTCGCGCCAGTGCGCAAAACTTTGCCCGCGGCCAAGGCGAAGTTTTCGTCCGTGGTATTGGGCTCTTTTAATAAGGAGCCTAAAATCAAAATTGATGACATTCCAACCAATGATGATGTCAGGATCTCGCGCTTGAATCGCTATTTCTAAGGCATCAAGCAATGCGGCTTCATCATGCACCCATTCTATATACTCATGGCTTTGCTGTGGTTCGCCAACCATGATGACTTTTTGATAATCACTGGCGTGGAGCCCAACGGAATAGAGCACGCCTTTTTGACTACATTCGATGTCTAGCGACAATACTGACAAACTAGGATTGTAGTTGCTTGGTCTGACTTTGACCTGACGATATTCAACGTATTCTGGATGACTAATTGGTTGACCAGTAAACTCTAAACTTCCACATATAAAGCGCTCCATTAAAAAGCGTTGGTCGAGTCTAAAGTCACTTTCGTAGGTCATGATCAGTGCTTGTTTTAATAAGTAACTTGCACTGCGATATTGACTGATAGTATTAAAATAGAGGGCGCTGACATTTTTCAGTTCAAAGGTTTGCATCTCAAGTGATTTGCTATGGCATTCAATGCCTTCATCACGTAAAACTTGTAACGCTAGCGTCAATTGCTCACTCGCAATAAAGAAAACGGGTTGTTGGTCTTCAATGGTGAGTTTTACGGGGCCTTGCGCTGTCGCTAGCCAACAAACAATGACAGGCTTTGAGCCTATATCTAATGCGTGTTGGGTGAGTAAAAATCCGTGTTGGCTAGCTGAGGCTTGCATAATCATCTAATAGAATAGTCATTTGGCGGTATTATAGCGGTAGAGTGATGACGGCACTATCTTTTAGTGGGGCCTGCTGTCTTTTACTATCGCTTACTGGCGCTATGAATCGATAACGTTGAGTTTTGTTTTAATAAAATCACTATGATTTAGATATAATAAATCGCTGATTCGGCGAATTATATGTTCCTCATTATTGTCTATATCAGCGTCTGAGTTAGCCACTTGCCATAGTTCTTGCAAAAAATGCACACGCTGTTCACGATTAAGGTGCTCTTTTAAGATGTGGGTAAATTCTTGCAATGACACCGCATTGTGCTGATGGGTTTTCGCTTGTACCAACAGTGCTTGGGCTGCAACATCGTCGAGTTTGAAACTATCTCGAATCAAGTTGAGTATCTTAGTTTCTTCACTGGTGTGAATGTGTTCGTCTGCTGCGGCAACTTCATATAATAGTACAGCCATAGCGAGCTCTAAATTAACCACAGGTTGCGGTGTTTGCTCTGTGATGTGGGAAAATAATTGACCAAGAGATTTAAACATAGTGTGCTCGTTTATTACGTAATAATCAGATAATAGTTTGAGTTTACATAGTATACCAGTTGCCAATGAAAGTGCATGATTTCAGCAAGACGAGAAGCGCGCCAAATACTAGGCATAAGATGTGTCGTTAAGTCATTCTCAACAAATATCTTATAACGACGTACGACGGTATGGATACCGGAGCTAGAGCAACGCAGGAGCAGTTGCCGGTTGGTCGCTTATCGCCTTGCCCGTAGGAGCTCGGGTAGAACACGACTACTGCGTTATGATTTATAATCAGGGAGTGACCATTAATTACAAATCATGCCTTGTATTCGAGTCCTACCCGAGCTCTGAAACAAGCATCTTCAATGGTAACTGGTATATTACCAAGAGAGTCTTTGTAATCAATTGTGTTATGACTCACAATTGATTAGGATTAGCTTACTTTATCAACAAAGTATCGGTTAGATTTCTTATGAATATGGACATTGCTCAACACTCACCTATCACCGAGCTTTTATTAAAAGCTAACAGCCAAGATAACCCTTTAACTTGGCCATTACTTAGTTTGTTGGAAGAGCAACCGCAGCACTGGAAAGTCCACTACTTGGTCACTGCATTACGTGAAAAAGGTTTGTTGCAATCGCTTGATGACGATGAAAACAAAGATTTGTTTAAGCGTAACTTTCTAACCATGAACGCCCTTTATCAATTACAGCTAATGCTATTGCCTAATCAGTGGTTACAAGTTCAAGCAATGGACATCTTTTTATCTCGCTCTGTGCCATCTCATGTCGAACTTGAGTTACAACATGACGTTGCTCTTAGGGATTATTATCTCGATTGGAATAATTACGATACTAGTGGCGATTTAATTCGTGAAATGTTGAAATCATTTTGGCATAAATATAACAACTATATCGGTGAAACATCACCTACCGTTGGCAGAGAACATGCGTTAGAAGTATTTGGATTAGACAGTGATGCCAGCCCTCGTGAGATTAGAAAGCGCTGGCGTAAATTAGCGTTGGAGCATCACCCTGACCGCGCTGGAGGCGATGCCACTAAATTCAAACAAGCTTGCCGCGCGTGGCAAACACTACGTATTGAATAGATACTAGCGCGCGATAAAGTGCCACGCTCTGCCGCGTCGGCTAAATAAGATAATTAAACAAGGAAGTAACAACAACATATGTACGCTGAGTAAATCAACGTCATTTAATGGACTGCGTTGCATTAAACCAACGAGCAATCCTGCACCACTCATTTGAATTAAACCAAGCAATGCTGCTGCTGTGCCTGCGCGATCGCCAAAAGGTGCCAGTGCTTTACCTGCGCTTGCTCCCAATACCAATGCGAATCCAATTGATGAACCGATGATAGGGATCATAAATGCCCAATCAGTCGCAAACCCCTGAAGAGCAACCATGGTAAAGCCAGCAAGAATTAAACTTGCTAAACCAATAGCTAACGCTTTGTAGCTGCCTACTTTGTCCATTAGTTTAGGCGCTAAGAGACTCGCCGCAATGTTGAACACGGCGTTAATGCCAAACCACCACGTAAATTGTGTCATGGTTAAGCCGAGTTGATTCATCAAATAAACAGGCGCTGATGTAACATACGCAAGAATAACGGCCATCGCTAATAGACACATAACAGCGTGAAATAAAAATGTCGGATGATACAGGACACTCTTATAGCGTTGCCAACTGATAAGGTATTTACTGTTTACGGTATCCGCTGGCCTAGTTTCTCGCATGCTAAACCCAATGAAAATCAGACTGATGGCACCAAAAAGTGTCATAAAACTAAAGTTGCTACGCCAGCCAAATTCGCTGGTAAGCCAACTGCCTAAAATAGGCGCCAATGCCGGAATAAAACAAATAGCACCATTAAGGTAACTTATCATGCGCCCACTTCGCTCTGGTCCAAAGCTATCTCGTACACACGCAAATGCCGCGACAGAGGTGGCACAGGCTCCAATGCCTTGGCAAAGACGAGTAATGAGCAGTACGTCGATGCTTTTTGCTAGATAGGCAATGATTGAACAGCTAATGTAGATAATAATGCCGACTATTGCGACGGGCCTGCGGCCGTAGCGATCGGCTAGCGGCCCAGCAAATAATTGTCCTAAACCGAGGCTAAAGATAAACCAGGTGATAGTGTCTTGAGCAAGCGCGTTACTAATGGCTAAATCGGTCGCGATTTGCGGGAGTGCAGGCAAATAAATATCAATAGCAATCGGACTGAAAATAACCAACAGTACTAAAATAAACAATGGTTGAGTGGCCGATGATGAATTTTGCTGGGGCATGGTAAGGCTTCGGAAACTGAAAAAGGGCTAGTGTACGTGACATCTAGCCCTTTTTATAGCGGCATTGTGTTTGACATTGAATTTATGAGAGTTTGGCCAATCCCTGCGCTAAATCGTCAATGAGATCATCAACATCTTCAAGGCCAATATGCACGCGAATGACACGGTCTTCTTCTGTCCATGGTTTTGCTGTGCGTAATCTGTCTAAACCATTTACTGGTAAAATGAGGCTTTCAAATCCGCCCCAACTAAACCCCATTTTAAAGTGTTTAAAGCCGTCAAGCATCGCTGTGATTTTAGCTTCATCACGACAATTGACAACAAATGAGAATAAGCCATTTGAACCGCTAAAATCACGTTTGAAATACTCGTGTCCAGGACATTCTTCAAATGCAGGGTGCAATACTGTTTTAACAATAGGTTGCTGTTTTAGCCATTGTGCAACGGTTAGCGCACTTTGCTGATGTTGTTTCATACGAACCGACAATGTACGAATACCACGCAGCGCCATATAACAATCATCTGGTGCAGCACATTGTCCTAGCAAGTAGCTATTTTCTCGAAGACGTGGCCAATGTTTTTTATTGGCGACTGCGGTGCCAAGCATCGCGTCTGAATGGCCAACGATGTATTTGGTAGCTGCTTGAATTGAGATATCGACACCATAATCAAAGGGTTTAAATAATAGTCCGCTGCCCCATGTATTATCAAGTACAACCGTAATGTCATGTTGATGAGCAATCGCAGATAACGTCGGAACGTCTTGTATTTCCATCGTATTTGAACCTGGTGACTCTAAAAATAACATCCGAGTATTTGGTTGGATTAATGACTCGATGTCTTTACCAATCAGTGGATCGTAATAGGTGGTCGAAATACCGAGGTTCTTAAGCATATTGTCGCAAAAGGCGCGAGTTGGCTCATAAGCCGTATCGACCATTAATAAATGATCGCCGTGTTTTAAGAATGAAAGTAGGGCGCTGGTGATCGCTGCCGTTCCACACGGATAGAGTGCACAGCCTGCACCGCCTTCTAATTCTGTCATAGCCTTTGATAGTGCAAACGTGGTCGTTGTGCCGCGACGTCCATAAAATAACGTGTCGCCTGCGCGGTTTGCCGTTGCGTGTTTCATGTCGCTGACGCTATCAAACACCATGGTTGATGCACGCTGCACAACTGGATTTACACCGCCTTGAGTCCATTTCTCTTCGCGGCCACTATCAATTAGTTGAGTATCAGCTTTCATTGGTAATCCTATCTAAAGACGTCTAGAAGTCCATTAAACATGAAAGCTAAACAGGATGCACCAAATTATTTAGTTTATTTGGCTATAGCTAAGATAGTCTCTGTGAACAAGGGGCGCTGGCGGGAAGACAACCGCATTGTGCTATCCAATCGAGTGCATGTTTCTGATCTGAGAAGTAGCCAATTTCAAATTATTGTTTATCATCAAGGCCAGAAAGGGGACGTTGAAAACTGACCATTGAATGAATGACTGCCTGCAATGGCAATGATTTCGGTTTCTAACGTCGCTAATTTTCAATGGCGAACATGGACTGCGACCTCCAAACAGTTATCTAACTAAGGTGCAATTTTTTATTTGTACATTGCAATAAAGTACCTAGTGAGCATGTGTTCTATGATAACGACGATGGCTTTAGGCATCACGACTCACCAATTACGTGATAAAAAACGTGCTCCGTAAGCAGGAGACAGAATTGTATTAACCGTAAGTTACAATCACCAGCAAAATGGTCATGAGATTGGTTTGCTTATGATCAATGATTATTCGATTGACACATGTTAATATGCCGCCAAATTTTTAGCGGTGTGGAATCAAAGTGTCGAATCAACAATTACTTGCGCCAATCTTAGAGTTCTTGCATTGCGAGACCCCAGAGGCTTGGGTAGAAGAAGCAATTAAACCTGATAACTTACCTGAGTTATTGCTTGATCATTTAATGTGTGAATTAAAAGCTGGCCAGACGGCGATGTTTTTAATGCGAAAATACGCGCTGGATAAATCAAGTTGTGATGCGGTAATGAAGTGGTTCGAACCTTATGAGCAATACGTCTACAAAAAAGTGGGTTCGATGGAGGCGTTGTCGAAATATAATCCGCCAATGAAAAAGATTGTGGCCAATAGCGACGATCCTTTTGCGCAAGCGTTAATTGATAAAATGGTGTTGTTGATAAAAGAGGAATTACATCACTTTTATCAGGTATTAGAAATTATGGAACAACGAGGTATTGAATATCGAAACATTCGTGCGGGTCGTTACGCTAAGGGCATGATGACGCATGTCACTACTCACGAACCTAATACCTTAATTGATAAGCTAATTATTGGTGCTTATATTGAGGCGCGTTCATGTGAACGATTCGCCAAAATAGCGCCCTTGTTAGATGATGATTTAAATAAATTTTATACATCACTATTGCGCTCTGAAGCTCGTCATTATCAAGATTACTTAGCGTTGGCAAAAATGGTAGCTGGTGAAGATATCAGTGAACGAATTCGTTTCTTTGGGGAGCAAGAAGCGGCACTTATTCTATCTGAAGATGATGACTTTAAATTTCACAGTGGGATCCCAACGGCTTAATTTATTGGCATAACCTAGTTAAAAATAGCTCGTTAAGATTTTAGTTTACTTACCTTAGTGTGGTACTATTTTTTAATACATTTACCTAATTTAAAGATCATAGAATATATAAATGGATTTTAATCTATTAGTCGAGAAAGTTAATTCATTACCTTCCTTGCCTCAGGCTTATCATAAGTGTTGTCATTTATTGGAGCAGGAAGTAACAGACTCTACTGCGTTAGCAAAAGTCGTTAGTACTGATCCGGGGATGACGATGGCCGTACTACGTTTGGTAAATAGTGCATTTTACAGCTTACCGCGCAAAATAGAGCGTTTAGACCATGCCATTTCCATTATTGGACAAAATAAATTTCGTGATCTGATTTTGACGGCCTCTGTTGTCGAAGCAATGTCAAAATTAGCGGGTGGTGAAATTAATATGGAAGCGTTTTGGCGCCATAGTGTTCTCACGGGCTTATTAGCAAGGCGTATTGGGCTTTATTGTTATTTGCCTAATAGTGAGCGCTTGCATATTGCTGGATTACTTCATGATGTGGGACAGTTAATTTACTTTAATTTATTAGGGACTAAAGCGCTAAAAGTATGTGAGCTTGTTTCTAAATTAGGTATAGAGCCACATGTTGCTGAACGAAAGGTGCTAGGTTTCACTAGTCATCAAGTTGGCGGCGCTTTATGTAGGGCTTGGAATTTACCTGATTGGTTGACTGAAACCGTTGAAAATCATCATCAACCAGATAATAGCGAACGATTTGAACAAGAAGCGAGCGTTATTGGTCTGGCTAATCGTCTTACTAGTCAGCATTTCCCTGGTATTACGTCACTTGGATCTTTTAATGCGATGGATAAAGTTCAGCATGAGGTAGAGGAGGTTCATACGGGCCTTAATTTATCTAGCGATGACATTGAGTTGGCTACTGAAGAAGCGTTAGAGCAACTTGATAGTGTTTTGGCGTCTCTGATCCCTGAATTAAGCAGCGTGAATTAAATCATTGTATAACGCTGTCACATCGTTAAGCTCCCTTTGACAAATTTGATTATTTAAATCATTTATCGTTTATAATTTAAAATAACTCGTCGATTTGGAAGACTATCTTGAAAAATTTAATCAAAATATTATGTGCCGCGACTGTTTTTTTGTCGAGCGCCGCACTAAGTAATGAAAAGAACTTTTGCACAATGCCCGATATTGCGCCGTCTGAAGCTGAAAAAGATGCGATGTTTGTAGAAGCGATGTTTGAAGCTGAGTACGTGTTTAAAGGGCGTTTGTTCACATATTACAATGAGAAGTGTGATGATGAGATTTGCGCCTATCAAGGACTGGTTTTTCAGGTTTTAGAAGACCTTGAGAATGATACTCCTTCTTATGTAGAAACTAGCTGGCATGAAGATTGTGATCGACTGTGGCTATTTCCAACAGATTGGCGTGAAGATAAAGAGCAAATGTTTTTTGAAATCAAAAAAGATTATTTGATTTTAGCTAAAGATACGCCGCGAGGTATGGTTGTAATTGGTGCGCGTAAAGGATTAAAGATAAAAGAGCTTACAATGAAATTTACCCTTGAAAGTTTAGCTAACGATAAATAACTAATGCACCATCAAAAAAGGCTGAATAATTAATTCAGCCTTTTTTGATTGATAGTGCTTTAATGATTAATCAGTCACTATTCCGCGGTCTGCAAGTGCATTAAACTCATCTTGCTTTTCGCGTTCTTCATCGGTTTCAACAAAAGATTTGTTGCCGGAATGTGCTTTATCTAATTGTTTGCTTTTGTGTTTACGCATCTGATTTTCTAATTTACTTAGTAGACCATCAATTGCACTGGTAATGTGTCGGTCTGCCGTTGATGTTGCAAAAATATCGGCACCGGGAATATGGATTTGCGCTTCGGCAATAATTTTATGCGTATCGTGTTTTTCGGTTGTGAAATTAACATTTACACTCGTAATTTGATCGCTAAATCTTTCTAGACTGGAGATTGACTCTTTTACGTAACTAACAACTTCGTCAGAAACTGAAACATGTTGACCACTGATGTTTACTTTATACATATATTTGTGTTCCTTGTGTGGTTTAAATTAAAAACTAACTAAATATCTCCTGTAATATGTGTTGTTGTATGACTCTATAATTGTCACGTTATATCAAGTGTGTCAATAGCCATTTTTACTAATTGATGATTTATTGTCCGCGCTAAAGTCTTGTTACTGATTTATATCAATTATCGTGAATTAGTGGGTTACATCAATAATTTTAAATGGCATAGTGACAGGTTAAATTTGAGCTAATTTGTGCTGAAAATAAGCCGAATATTATAGTTTGTGCTGTAATTAGGACAATTAAGGGCTATTGTTTTCCAAGCATAACGTAATAGACGGCGCGCTCCCGTAAGGACATTCATGTTTTCTGAGCAAGTTATTGCCTGCCACCACTGTGATTTATTAATGACGCCTCCGCAGGTAAAAGAAGGTGAGTGCGCCATTTGTCCTCGTTGCAACCATAAAATTACACGATTGCACCATAGCAATATTAATCAGCTGTTGTCTTTTGCTGCAACAGGCTTGATTTTACTCTTTGTAACAACGCAATTTAACTTAATGACTTTTAACCTTGGCGGCAATGTTAGTCAAATTGACTTGTGGCAAAGTGCTATCAATATGTACTTTGATGATTACAAAGTACTTGCTGTATTAGTTCTGTTTTTTATTTTCGTTTTACCTGCTCTAATTCTGTTATTGATCGTTGCATTTATTCTTTCGTTAAAAACTGGCATTGGCTGTTGGGCGCAGACGTCGATGTTACGACTTATATTCGTGATGATGCCTTGGGCGATGGTTGAAGTCTTTCTAGTGGGAATCTTAGTAAGTTTGGTTAAATTAGTTACTATCGCGCAAATGGGTCTTGGATGGTCATTTTGGGCCTATGCAGTTTTTTGTTTTTGCTATGCCAAAGTTTTAACCTTGGTTGATCGCTATCAATTTTGGCACTGGATAGATGAGGCACATCGATGAATGATTATTGTCGTCAGTCTGCTGCAAGTCAGCAACTGGCTAATTGCTCTTCATGCAGTTTGGTATCGCCTATTGAATTGGGACAATGCCCCCGTTGTCAAACCCAGCTTCATTTGAGAAAACCGTTGAGTCTTCAATTAACCATGGCCTATTTAATAACGGCATTGTTGTTATATATTCCTGCCAATTTGTGGCCAATGATGGTTACTGAAAAGTTGGGACAGGTTGAATATAATACCATTATTGGCGGTATTATCGTGTTGTGGCAAGATGGTTCTGAACCTATTGCTATTGTCGTTTTTGTGGCGAGTGTTTTAGTGCCAATAATTAAATTTATCATTTTGTTTATGTTATGTTTTTCGGTATATTTCTCCGGTTTATTATGCCCTGCTAAACGACTGAAGTTGTATCGATTAACGGAGTTGATTGGTCGCTGGTCAATGGTCGATATCTTTGTTGTTGCTATTTTAGTGGCGTTAATTCAGCTTGAGCAATTATTAAATGTTCAACCTGGCTCTGGCACTGTCGCCTTCGCCGGAGTTGTAATCTTAACAATGATAGCTGCTAAGTCTTTTGATCCTAGAGTATTGTGGGATGACTTTGATCGCAAATGCGACCACTGATGGTCGATAAAATTAATTTATTTGGATGAGAATAAGAAATGAGTGAGACGCAAGCACCACAGCCAATAATGGCGGAGATAAAAACTCATAATCGTATTTCGAAAGTGTGGCTGATTCCGTTTTTAGCCTTGGCGATTGCTTCTTGGATGGTTATTGACACCTACGTAAATCGTGGCCCTTCCATTACCATTACGTTTGAAACAGCAGAAGGGCTAGTTGCTGGAAAAACTCGTGTTAAAACCTTAGAAGTTGATATTGGTTTTGTGAAGGATGTGAGATTACAGGGCAATGGTGTTATTGCCCATATTCAGCTTGATCAACAAGTTGCTGATATGTTGACTGAAGATGCTAATTTCTGGGTCGTCAAACCACGTATTGGTAGCGGTGGTATTTCTGGATTGGGCACTTTAATGTCAGGTTCATACATTGAATTTGTCCCGGGTAATAGCAGTGAATTAAGCACCAGTTACATCGGCTTAGAGCAAGAGCCAATTACCGCTTTTGGTGTACCGGGTACTCGTCTTGATTTAGTCAGTGAGCAAGGAAATTCCTTGAGTATCGGTGAGCCTGTTTTGTATCGAGGATTTGAAGTAGGTCGTGTTGAAAAGTCGACCTTTGATATTGAGAATCGCAGAGTGCATTATCAAATTTTCGTCAAGTCCCCCTACAGTGAGTTATTGACTGAAAATACCTACTTTTGGAATAGCAGTGGTGTTGATTTTAATGCAACAACGCAAGGTATTAAGGTTAATGTGGGATCACTTGAATCAATTATTAGCGGCGGTGTTACCTTTGATGTGCCAATTGATTTGCCATTAGGTAATGCCATCAATACTGCGCGACCTCATATTTTGTACCCTGACGCAGATAGCGTATATGAAAGAAGACAATATCAGGCGAAAGAGTTTATTGTGATGTTTGAGGATTCAATTCGCGGGCTCGATGTTGGGGCACCTGTTGAGTATCGGGGAATTAGAGTGGGTACCGTTGCTAAAATTGATAGCACCTTGACGATGAATAGTTTGGCAAGTAATGAACAGCGCATTCCTGTGCTCATTAAATTTGAACCAGCAAGATTAGGTTTGCCAGATGAACAATCATCGGTTGATTTGATTTCCCAATATTTTGATAAATGGACTGGGCAGGGACTGCGAGCAACATTAAAATCGGGCTCCTTACTTACTGGTAGTTTGTTTGTTGATTTAGACTATTACACGCTGGATACGCAAGATGAAGCAGAAACGTATCAATCTTGGCCTGTTATGCCGTCGATGGCGGGGTCATTAGCGCAAATAGAAGAGAAAGTATTTGATATTCTGGATAAATTTTCATCAATGCCTATTGAAGTAACGGTTGATAACATTAATGAAATGCTTGCTAGCGCAAACAAGACGATGATCGGGCTCAATGAAGCGGTTACGGATGTGAAAGCATTGATTAACGCGCAAGAGACACAGGCAATTCCTGAATCCGTTAATAAAACACTATCGCAACTTAGTAAAACGCTTGAAAGCTATAATCATCAAGCACCAGTATATGGTGAGCTTGAGCAAAGTTTGTCGCAGTTCCAACAATTAATGCGTGATATCCAACCATTGATTAAAGAGCTCAATAACAAACCGAATGCGTTAATATTTAAAGGGCAAATGGATGAAGATCCTCAGCCAAAAGGAAAATAGAATAATGAACAAAGTGATTTTAAGTTTGTGTTTGTTAATGTTGGCTGGGTGTCAATCTACATCACAGTCAGTCAATGTTTTTCAATTGTCTAAAGGCCCACAACCGACTCAGGTCGATTTTAGTGCAAAGCAGCTGCTTATTAAACGTATTGCTGTGGTGGATTACCTTAAGCAATCTAGCATAGTGTTTGAGCAAGAAAGCGGTGAGTTGGTGACGACACGTTATCAATTATGGGCTGAGCCTATTGATAAAGGCATTAGTCGTAGTTTGATTAATGATATTAATAGTTCGCAAGACAGCATTCGTGCTGACGACCATCACTTCTCTCGTTGTCGATCTGCTTCTGATTGTTATACCGCCGAGCTTTATGTGGAAAAGTTTTATCCTAGCTATGACTCGTCAGTGACTTTTGCCGGAAAATACAAATTGTATTTAGGTGATAAGTTGATGGCGCAGCATGATTTCAATCTACGTAAAACGTTAAATGAAGACGGCTATGCTCATGCGGTTGAATCACTCAACGCATTGATTGCCCAATTAGGTAATACAATGCTTGAACAAGTATCACAACTGCCATAATCAGCCAGTGAGATCGTTGAGACATTATGTTATTATCGCCGCCAATTTTTTAGTTGAGGGTTAGACATGTTTATTGTTCGTTGGATCTTAGGTCGTATTATTTTGCTGCTTAATGTCGTTTTTTCTCCACGTGGTTTAAAGCGCGATGCGCAAACGCAACAACAGGTCGATGAGCAAACACAGTCTCTTACGCTATATCAGTTTGCAGCATGTCCTTTTTGCGTGAAAGTTCGTCGCCAAATGAAGCGATTGTCACTTAATATTGCATTAAAAGACGCTAAGGTATCGCCACACAAAGAAGAATTATTGGCTGAAGGTGGCTCTCCCAAAGTTCCTTGTCTACGCATTGAACATGCTAATGGCGATGTTCAATGGATGTATGAATCATCTGATATTAATGAATATCTCACCACGCGTTTCACCGCGCAGGAGCAAACATGTCAAGGTTAAGAGAATCTCGCTTACGTGGCTTAGTTCAATTGGGCCGTGTTAATACCTTATCAGTTGTTAAGGAAGTCGATTTTGGTTATTACTTAGACGGACAAGATTTAGGCGAAATTTTACTGCCTAATAGTGCGGTTGAATCAATGCTTGAAGTGGGCGATGAAGTTGATGCATTTATTTATAAAGATTCAGAAGATCGGTTAATTGCCACGCTTAAAACACCTAAAGCTCAAGTGGGTGAAATTGCTAGCTTACGTGTTAATGCAGTGACAAATATTGGTGCTTTCCTTGACTGGGGTTTGGAAAAAGAACTGTTAGTGCCATTCGCTGAACAAGCGCAGCGTTTGGAAGAAGGTAAATCGTATTTAGTCTTGTTATATGTTGATGTGAGTAACCGAATCGTTGCATCGACCAAGCTAGATAAGCGATTACATCGTGAGCCTGTTAATTATGAGTTGCATCAGCAAGTTGAAATTGTCATTTGCGACCATACTGACATGGGCTACAAAGCGGCCATTGAAGGTGCTCACTGGGGCGTATTGTATCGCAATGAAGTGTTTAAAGAATTGCGAATTGGTTATCGAACTAAAGCGTACATCAATCGTATACGCGATGACGATAAAATTGATTTATTACTGGAAAAACCAGGTTACTCAACTAACGATGAGTTAGGTAACAAAATTATTAAATTTCTAAAACAAAATGATGGTTTTAGTCATGTTAGTGATAAGAGTTCACCGGAAATTATTACTCGTTTGTTTGGCGTCAGTAAAAAGAAATTTAAGCAGTCGATCGGTAATTTATTAAAAGCAGGTGTTATTAGCATTGAAAGTGACGGTATTCGTTTACAGTAATTTGCCAATAGTCACAACAAGCACCATCATAATTTAATGATGGTGCTTTTTTTTTAGATAACGTAAAGTTATTCACTTAACTGAATTTACAAGGAAAACGTATGTTATTAAGCAAGATTTTTAAGCGCGTCTTAACGGTATTTACATTAGCACTCATCTCGTTGACGGCAATGGCACAAGGGGCAAAACCGGCATTTTGGAAAGTAGAGCATCAAGGAACAACAAGCTATATGCTTGGTTCAGTTCATATTGGTGCCAGCCATTGGTATCCGTTGTCACCAGACATTATGAAAGGTTTTAGCAACGCGAAACAGCTAGTTGTTGAATTAGATGCCACAGACCCCACGACTGCAATGGCAATGCAGCAGCAAATGATGTTACCAAAGGGAAAAACGCTTAAGAGTGAACTGACGACAGCAACTTACCAAAAGTTATCAGAACATATGGCTAAGATGGGTATGCCTGTTGGGGTTGTTGAACCTTATAAGCCTTGGGCTGCGGCGACTGTAGTCAGTGTTTTACCTTTTTTAAAAGCACAACTTGCACCACAGTATGGTGTGGATGCGCAATTTATTGCACGTGCAAAACAAAATAATATGCCATTAATTGAGTTAGAGACAGCCCAATTTCAGATAGATATGCTTGAGAAAACGTTTTCTGACGAGAAAATGTTGGTTGAAATAATTGATTTACCAGCACAAGAAGCATTGAAATTAATTACCTTGTGGGAGCAAGGAAAGATGGATGGTATTGAGCAGTTAATGGCTGAGCAAATGAGTGCTGAGCAGACAGAAGAAATGTTGATCAAACGCAATGAAAATTGGATCCCAAAACTTGGGAAACTGTTTGACGGTAAAGAATCAACCTTCGTCGTGGTTGGCGCAGCACACATGATTGGTGACTATGGTGTACCGACGTTGTTAACTAAAGCAGGTTATAAAGTAACGCGTATCCAGTAATAATTGAAACTTTGTTAGCAAAAACCACAGCCTTGGCTGTGGTTTTTTTGTTTACTTTTTATCTTTTTTCACATCAACAACTTCAGTAATAACTTTGTCGACGAGTTTTACACGGCCACTTTTTACTAATGCTTGGCGTAATACATATTCAATTTGTGCATTAGCACTGCGAAGTTCATCATCTGCCCAACGCTGCACGGCCGCCAAAATATCCTCGTTTATGCGAAGTGGATAGGCTTTGCGCTTGGTCATGATTAAATTCCTAATTATTAGTTATACAGCGAACCAGTATTAACAACAGGTTGAGTATTTTTATCTGAACATAAAACAACTAGCAAGTTACTAACCATGGCAGCCTTACGTTCTTCATCAAGTGATACGATCTCTTTTTCGCTAAGGCGAGTTAATGCTAGCTCAACCATGCCAACGGCACCTTCAACGATACGTTCGCGGGCGGCGATTATCGCAGCTGCTTGTTGACGTTGCAACATAGCACTCGCTATTTCAGGTGCATAAGCAAGGTGACTAATTCGTGCTTCAATCACTTTTACACCCGCTTTGGCTAAACGTGATTGAATTTCTTCTTTTAAGGCACCAGCCACTTGATTGGCGTGAGAACGCAGAGATACTTGCTCGTCACCATCGTGTTGATCATAAGGATAGTTAGTCGCTAGGTTTCTTAGAGCCGCTTCCGATTGAATGCTCACGAAGCTCTCATAGTCATCGACTTCGAATAATGCTTCAGCACTGTCGACCACTTCCCATACAACGACGGAGGCGATTTGAATCGGATTACCGAGTTGGTCGTTAACTTTTAGCTTGTCACTTTCAAAGTTTCTAACGCGCAGTGAAACTTTGTCTTTAACGTAAAGTGGGTTAGACCAACGTAAACCTGTGTTCGTATCGGTGCCTTGGTATTTACCAAAAAGCAACTGCACGCGCGCTTGCTTAGGATGAACCATATAAAAGCCCACGCCAATAAAAATACTTATTGGCAATAATGCAATGAAGAACAGTTTTTGCTCACCAGCAATGTTGAGCATTGCTGTGAAGAATATAATGATATTGAGTAGTAATAGCCCGACGATAGGGTATCCACTCATACTCCAGCCTGCTTTTTCAGTCGTGTGTGTTGTCATAATGTACCTCACTTTAATTTGTTTGTGATGTCAAAGTGATATCACTTTAGATCTAAACACAAATCTTTGCAATCTTTTTATACAATTTACAATCAACACCTGCGGTTTTTTGGATGCGATTGACGTAGAATAATCAGCGCTTTTAACTCTTTGAGAAAATAATAATGAAAAAAATAGTCTCTATTGCCGTAGTATTGACGGCCTTTGGCGCATTTGCAGATGAGGGACAGTGGCAGCCTCATCAAATTAAAAAACTGCAACATGAATTTGATCGTATTGGGATGGAATTATCAGCCGAGCAAGTTTCATCGCTCGATAAATACCCCCTTAATGCCGTTGTGGGACTTGGTGGTTGTTCTGCTTCTTTTGTGTCACCAAATGGTTTAGTCGTCACCAATCATCACTGTGCATACGGTGCTATTGCTAACAATTCAACACCAGAAAATAATTTGATTAAAAAAGGTTTCTTGGCGAAAACAATGAGCGAGGAGTTGTCAGGTGGACCTCGTCAGCGTGTTTATATTACCGAAGAAGTGACTGATGTAACCGATAAGGTTGTTGCTGACTTAGGTGAACTTACAGGTAAAGCGCGTTTCGATGCAATTGCTAGTAAGCGTAAAGCCTTAGTAAAAGCATGTGAAACAAGCGATGACTATCGTTGTAGTGTGCGCTCATTCCACCATGGTATGGAATATTTTTTATTAAAGCAGTTAATGATCAAAGACGTACGCTTGGTATACGCGCCGCCTGATTCATTAGGCAACTTTGGCGGTGATATCGATAATTTCGAATACCCGCGTCACGTTGCTGATTTCACCTTTATTCGCGCCTATGTTGATAAAGATGGCAAGAGCGCAAATTACAGCAAAGACAATGTGCCATTTAAGCCTAAGTCGTATTTAACTGTTAACGGTAATGGCGTTAAAAAAGGCGACGGGGTTATCTTAGCGGGTTATCCCGGCAGTACTAGCCGCTATAAATTAGCAAGCGAGATTGATTTTGCTGGCAGTTGGAGTTACCCAGCGCAAGTGGCAATGTACAATAAAACATTGGACACTATCGCGCTTGCAACTAAAGATAAACCTGCCCTTGACGTAAAATACTCATCGACGGTTAAAAGCATTAATAATCGCATGAAAAAGCGCATGGGATTAATGGATGGTTTTAAAGCCACTGATATTCATGGTATTAAGCTTAAGCAAGAGCAAGACTTATTAAATTGGATTACCAAAGATAGTTCACGCGCTCAGTACTCGCTAACTCATGGTGAATTGTCTGCTTTGATTGAAAAAAATCAAGCAAGTGCTAAACGTGCTTTCTATGCGAGTTATGCTGCTAGTTCAAGCTTACTCAGTACTGCATCGCGCTTGTATCGTTTAGCGGTTGAAAGCGAAAAGCCTGACAGTGAACGAGAGTCTGGTTATCAAGCGCGTGACATTAATCGCATTAAATCTGGTCTAAAACGTCTAAAGACACGTTTTGATGCTGGTGTTGACCAACAATTATGGCAAATGTATATCAGTGAATACTTGAGCCAAGGTGACAGTGTTCGTGTTGCAGCATTTGATAAAGCACTTGGTTTAACAAGCGATATGACTGATGCACAAATTAATGATGTGTTAGCTAAATTTTATGCCGGTTCACAATTGGCTGACTACGACATGCGCTTAAATTGGGTGGGTAAAAGTGTAAAAGACTTTGAACAATCTGACGATGCGTTCATTAAGCTTGCGGTTGCCTTATATGATTCTAATATGAAGCGTGAAGCACAGCGTAAAGAGATGGCTGGTCAGTTGGCACAAGTTCGCCCTGAGTACATGAAAGCAATCATTGCCTTTAACCGTAGTCTAGGAAAACCTGTTTACCCAGATGCTAACGGGACTTTGCGTGTTACTTTTGGTACCGTTGATGGATACCCAGCAGCAGACGGCGTATATAAAACACCCTTTACGTCACTTGAAGGGCTTGCGGCTAAAGCTACTGGTGTATTCCCATTTGACGCGCCTGCGCCGTTAATTAAAGCGATTAACGATCGTGATTACGGTGAGTATGAGCAAAAATACGTAGAAAAGCAGTTCCCATCAAAATGGCACTGTAAGCTATTTGGCTGCCATGAGAAGATCTTAAACGAGTTTAACTCGGTGCCAGTTAACTTTTTATCAAGTGCTGATACTACCGGTGGTAACTCTGGTTCGCCGGTAATGAATGCACGTGGTGAATTAGTGGGGTTAAACTTTGATTCTACCTATGAATCAATTACTAAAGATTGGTATTTCAATCAACGTATTACGCGCGCAATTCACGTTGATGTGCGTTATATGCTGTGGTTAATGGAGCATTATGGTGCTGATAACCTGATTGAAGAAATGACAATCGTAAAATAGTACTTATCTGTTAGTAGTACATTGGAAACGAAAAGGCCGCTAACGTTGTTAGCGGCCTTTTTATTTATTCTCTAAACTGATTTAACTATTTCATCGTTATAGTCGTATTTACTTCACCAGCATCTTCATCAGGTGCAAACCAACGTGTCGATACCGTTTTAGTTTGCGTCCAAAATGCGATGGCTTGTTTGCCATTTGGGCCTAAGTCACCGAGTTTAGACGCACGTGAACCAGTAAAGCTAAAATAAGCAACAGGCACTGGAATTGGAATGTTAATGCCTAGTTGACCAGCATCGGCTTCATTTTCAAAGCGCTGCGCAAAGTAGCCTGAATTAGTAAAGATTGATGCGCCGTTACCATTTGGATTCGCGTTAAGGATGTCGATGGCTTCTTCGAACGTATCAGCACTTAACACTAATAATACTGGACCGAAAATTTCTTGCGTGTAGATATCCATGTCAGCTTTGACGCCGCTAAACATCGTCGGACCAACAAAGTTACCTTGCTCATAACCTTTAACAACACAATCACGGCCGTCAACCATTAGATTAGCACCTTGCTCAACGCCGCTATTAATTAAACTGGTAATACGGTTTTTAGCAGCAGGCGTGATTACAGGACCTAAATCAGCGTTGCGATCTGTGCCAGGCCCAATTTTCATGTCATGGCTACGTTTTGCAATTTCGTCTAACCATTCTTGTGTTTTACCCACAAGAATGACCACTGAATTAGCCATACAACGTTGACCAGCAGCGCCGTATGCAGCACCTAAAATGTTGTTAATTGCTTGTTCTTTGTCGCAATCAGGCATGATAATACAGTGATTTTTTGCACCCATCATACACTGAGCACGTTTGTCATAATGACTTGCACGTTCATAAATGTGTTTACCAACATGACTAGAGCCGATGAAAGAGACCGCTTTAATTAGCGGATGAGAACATAAGCGATCAGCCACTTCTGGTCCGCCGTGGACGACATTCAGCACACCTGCTGGAATACCAGCTTCTAGTGCAAGTTCGGCTAAGAAAAGAGAGGATGATGGATCTTGCTCTGACGGCTTAAGAACAAAAGTATTCCCGGTGGCTAACGCTAGTGGGAACATAAAACACGGTAGCATTACTGGGAAGTTGAATGCCGTAATACCAGCGCCGACACCTAACGGTTTTTTCAACGTATGTACGTCGATGTTGCCTGCAACGTTGTTGGCCATTTCACCTAATGATAATGAAGTAATAGAACAAGCGTGTTCAACGACTTCTAATCCACGAGCCACTTCACCTTCAGCATCTGGGAGTGTTTTACCGTGCTCAAGAGTAATTAACTCAGCCAGTTTTGTGGTGTTTTCACGAATGAGGTGCTGAAGCTTAAGCATAATGCGCATGCGATTGCCTAGCGGTACCTTCTTCCATGATTGAAAAGCAGCGTGGGCATTTTCAATTGCTCCGTCTACTTCTTCTAAGGTTGCCATTGGAACCTGCGCAACGACTTCTTGGTTTGCTGGGTTAAGCACATCAAACCAACGATCAGTTGTCGATTGAACGTGCTCACCATTGATTAACATCGGAATACGGCGCATAGACATGGGGTTATCCTTTTTTATTTCTAGCTTTAAGTTAAGTATCGGATCAGCATAACTAGCTCTGATTTACTTGACAATAGATGTTGTTGCAAGGCAGTCTTGCAATTATGCAAGGCTTGGACAAGTGACGATAAAATGAATTGGGAAGATTTAAAAATATTTTTGGAAGTAGCCAAAAGTGAAACACTTACCGGAGCCTCGAAACGATTAGGAGTAGACTCTTCTACGGTGTCTCGTCGACTTCATAAATTGGAATCTGTTTTGGGTACACAGCTATTTATTCGTGAAAACCAAGGACACAAATTAACTCAACATGGCAGTCAATTATTGCAAACGGCATTGGAAATGGAACAAAAAACACAAAGTGCCGTTGAATTATTGCAAGGCAAAAATTTACAACAATTTGGCGATATTAGATTAGGGACGACAGACGCTTTTGGTAATTACTTTATTGCCAGTAAACTTACGGAGTTTATGGGAGCTCATACGCAAATAAACATTGAATTGTTGCCGTTGCAACGTTCAGTGAAGTTAGCTCATCATGAAGCGGATATTGCGATAACAATTGATAAGCCTACCAGTGAATCCTTAGTCGTCGCCAAGCTATGTGATTACCGTTTGAAGCTCTACGCCAGTGAAAGTTATCTTGCCCGTCACGGCGAAATTACGTCGCTAGCATCGCTTGCTGAGCACGACATGATCGGTTACGTCGACGATTTAATTTTTAGTCGTCAGTTATGCTATTTAGAGCAGTTTTTGCCGCAAATAAAGCCGCGTTTTAAAAGTTCTAGTGTCATCGCACAGGCTACAGCAGTTGAATCGGGGATGGGAATTGCGATTTTACCGTGTTTTCTTGCTCATGAAAGACACGGATTAGCAGAAGTGCTGCCAAATGCTTTGGATATTGTACGCCAGTTCTGGATTGCTGCGCCACGTGATAAAATGGAATTGTTGCGTGTTAAAACACTGTGGCACTACCTTCAATCAAAGACAGATCAATCTATTTCACAACTCATGGATTAAATTGCTTATCAAAGAGTAATTTAGGCTATGATAGGAAAATGTATTGAGCTGAGAGCGTATTATGAGTGATGATATTTTTGCGGAATCCACCAAACGGCTAAAAAAAGTGGTGCCATTGATGATGAAACATCATGTGGCAACAACGCCGATGAATTATGCATTGTGGTATTCTTATGTTGGAAATGATGATGAACAACTGACGTCTGAACTTGATGAATTACTTAAAAACTATCCCATTTTCCCACCTATTCAAGCACAAACTCTGTATCGTCGATTTGTTGCGGATGAAATAGAATCTGGCACTTGGAAGATGCGTGAAAGTGTTGAAGCTATGCTGCTTGAGCTTGGGCAATCAATTAAAGATACGTCGTCAGATGCCAGTAAATTCCAGAATACTATTGATAAAACATTTTCGAATTTACATCGTGTTGAAGATGAAGGATGGTCTATTGAAGAGGTCATGGGTTTAATTAGAGAGCTTGATGGCGATTCAAAAGCGATTCGCAATGCCACTCAATTTTTTAGTAACAGTTTAGATAAAGCGAAAGAAGAAATTGAATCGTTGAAATCTCAGTTGCAAAAGAGCCAGCAGCTTGCGCTGTATGATTCTTTAACGGGGTTACTAAATCGTCATTCATTTGATTCAGAATTAACGTCTTTATTAAAAACAGACAATAAAGGCTTATGCTTGATATTAGCTGATATCGATCATTTTAAAAAATTCAATGATGAATATGGTCATTTATTAGGAGATCAAGTACTTAAATCAGTAGGGCGCAGATTATTAGATGCGACACGTGATGGTGCTATGGCCTTTCGATTTGGCGGTGAAGAATTTGCGATATTAATTCCAAAGAGCGGCCTTAGACAAGCAAGACAATATGCTGAAACATTACGTAAATTAGTGGATAAACTTACTCTACGTGACAAACGAACAACTAAACTAATTGATCACATTAGTGCGTCTTTTGGTGTCTCTGAATTCACGCCTGGCGACAATTTAACGAGTTTTATTGCTCGAGCAGATGAGCTTTTATATAAAGCGAAAGCGCAAGGGCGAAATCGCGTGATGCCAATTTAGCCACAAAACGGCGATTAATAATCGCCTTGTTATCATTCAATAATTAACAATATTATGCTTTGATATTGATATGGTTACCCATTGTAGCTGTCGGGCTTGGTAAATTTGATTGAGCAGGGCTAGTACTTGCTGCAGCTTCAATTAATGCCAATGCCATCTTACCTTCTTGTTTCTGCTGATTTTTACTCATTGATGCGCTAAGTAATTCGGCGCCTTGGGTGTACTTCCCTGAAGATATTGAATCCATAACAGCCTCTAAGTTTTGTGTGAATAACAATGTAATATCGGCATTAAAATCGATTACTTTAGAATTAATTTAGCTGATTATTTATACGCTTTAAATGGGGCAACTAATTTTAGTGTACGTTTGAAAAATCAAACTTTTCTTCTAACCTTAATAAGGCTACGCCAATTTGAAGGTTAATCCCGTTGCTAAAGTCTCTGTTTCTCATCGCTGCAATTTATGTATTTATCAATGGCCATTGCGTTGCCGTGCAGAGTAAACCACTCAATGTCGCAATTGACATTAACTTCGCACCATATTCTTATCTTAATCAGCAAGGACAGCCTCAGGGACTTATTGTTGAGTATTGGAAGTTGTGGGAGGAAGAACAGCAGATCACGGTTAATTTTCAATTAGTTGACACTGCACATATCATTGATGAATCCACGCTTCAATTAAGTGATATCTACACTGGCTCGTTAATTCGTTTCATTCCACGAGAAGACAGGGAAAATTTGTTTGACCCTTTTATTCGTAACATGCGGTTATATAAGGTACGACACTATAATCAAAACCAGATAAATAATAACATTGGTGTGGTGTCGGAATCGTTAAATACAGTGCAGCTTAAAGCACTTGGACGACGCTATGATAATGTTGTTAGCTATCAAACGCTTCCTCAACTATTAAATGCTGCAAAGCTTCATAAAGTGACTGCAATTTATGCGGACACTCATCAAATTCACGCGCTTGATCTACATTATAATAATTACCTCATACATGGGGCTGCGCTAATCAACAATGATAGTTTGTTATTCGTTGGCGCTGTAAATTCATCAAAAAATAATGCTAGGTCATTCATTAGCATTAGTTCCCGTAGAAGAGATGAGTTGGTTGAAAAATATAATCCCCCCGATATCTCCACAGTTATAACTGAACTGGAACGAGAATGGCTGACCAATAATGAAATGACAGTCGTGGTTAGTGAACATTGGTACCCTTATAGCTTCTTAACACGGCAAAATGAGTTAATTGGTTATCACTTAGATATGATGTCATTCATTGGCGAAAACCTTGATATTAAATTCACAGTAAAAACCTATGACAATTGGCAACAAGCGCTGAAAATGACTATTCAGGGAGATTATGATCATTTGATGGGCGTGACGCCGACCCCTAGTCGAAGTGCTGATTTCAATTTTTCTTCTGTATACCTCTATCGCCCTGCTGAGGTATTTTCACTGCAAGACAGCGAAAATATAAACGGTATTGAAGATATTAACGGGCGCACCATTGCCGTATTGGCCGGCGATACTCTGCTCAATTATGTTAAAGAACGATTTCCACAAGCAAAATTGCTCTTAGTTAAAAATGATGAAGCAGTGGCCCAATCGGTTATAGATGGTAATGCAGACGCTGGGATCTTGGTGAGTGAAAGTATTTCAAGTCGTCACCATGATGTCTTTAAAGTGTTGGAGCAGGTATCTGTATCGGGTAATGAGCTTGCCGTTGGTACGACCAAATCGAACATAGTTGCTGCATCAATCATGAAAAAAGGCGTGGATTCGTTAAGCGCTAGTCAGCGTGAGTTATTATTTGATAAGTGGTTGTCGGAACCGTCATTACACTCGTTGTTTAATAAGCAAGAGCTATCGTTTATTCGCCAAAACCCTGTATTAGTTGTTGGTAGTGAGCGATGGCCATCTTTAATACATCAGAATAATAATTCGTTTAGCGGCGCATCAGCTGCCATATTCAACACATTGAGTAATATGATTGGAATTGATTTTGTTTTACTTAATGATGAGCACTCGGTGCTCCTTGATGCGTTAAGCAAAGAAGGTGTTGATTTAATTGCGAGTCCATCATCTTATACAAAAAATAACGAGGATGGGGTTAGTAAACAACATTATCTATCAATGGGGCTGTCTCTTTATGTGAATTCACCGAGTGTTACTAAAGACATCTCTGGATTAACAGGTCTAGCAATAGCAATCGATAGCAATTTATTTAATGCACTACCTCAAGATGTTAAGAGTCGTGACGTTCAATGGCGTGTTGTTGATAATATTCAACAAGCAGTTTCTTTCAGTACAGTTGGTAAAGTGGATGGCGTTTTGGCGAGCCCTGCTTTATTAGGTACAGACGAAAACGACGTATTTTCATCATTAAAAAAACATAAGCTTGATATGTTACCCAAGGTAGATTTTTCACTAATATCCAACAACAGCGATTCGGTATTACAATCTATTCTTCAAAAAGCATTGGTGTATATTCAGCGCCGCAATCAATCAAATTCACATAATGCGGAGGTTGATACGGTTAATATTATTGCGCGTAAAGAGCCTGTTCCGTTTTACTCTGAGAACGATGTAGTTAAAGGGTTAAGTCATGATTTGTTACAGAGTGTTTTTAGTAGCGCTGATATTAACATTCAAGAATATACAATGGCGAAGTCTGATATAAGGCAAGAGTTTAGGGATAATGATAAGTATGATGTCATGGCAATGATTGATATGAATGATGACGATTATTTTTATTCTGACGCTATTATTCGTTATTCTGATGTTGTTGTTTCACGTGTTGAACGTAATTTTTTAATTCAGGAGTTAGCAGATCTTAAAGGAAAATCAGTCATCGCATGGGATGGCGCGAATAAAGCACTCGGCGATGAGTATTATGCAATGTTTTCTCCTGAGAATAGACCTGATGATTATCAAGAGTTAGAAGATCAGCGTCGCCAATTAGAGCTACTTATCGCTAATAAAGTAGATGCCATTGTTATTGATGAAACTATACTTCTTTGGTATATCAATCAAATAGACCCTGACATTTTATCGCAGTTAAAAATAGACTATATCATTTCGAAGCCTGTTCCTCGCTATATTGCTTTTAAAGAGCGAGAACTTCGAGATAAATTCAATAAAAAATTGAAAGTCTTCAAGGACTCAGGAAAGTATCAAGCTGAAGTTAGGCGCTACACCCACGGCGCTATTAGAACGCAATTGCGAATTACAGATCTGATTGCAAATATAGTGTCACACGCCCTAAAAGATCAAGACATTACAACCCTCAAGATCTTGGGAACGTCATTTGAAAATAGCGATTTTATTGATGCATTGAAGATTTCAGATAAATTCAATAACACGGTATTTTTTGGGCAGAAAACGGGCCAATCACAACGTCAAAGCAGTTCAATTGTCGTTCTAAACAGCCAAGGCTCTGAGCAAGTAGGTATGCTTGAAGTTTGGTTTTCTCCATTGAAATTGTCCAGTGCTGTTGCGTCTGGGCAGGCTATTCCAGAGCTTAATAAATTTAGACATTTACCTGACTTTAGCTTTTATCAATCCGTTTATCGTCGATTAGGTTTAGCGAAACAAAAAATTCGCTTTTCTGAGCAAGAACAGCAATTTATCGCACAGTCTGCACCTATCAAATATACGGATACCAATTGGCAGCCTTTAATTTTCAATGATGACGGTACCCATCAAGGCGTTGTTGTTGACTACTTAGCATTAATCGCTCGTAAGACGGGATTAAAATTTGAATATACGCCTTCTAAAACATGGACTGAAGCAAAACAAAAGTTTATCCATGGAGAGGTCGATATTTTGCCATCGACTGGCGATGATGAAAGTACCATTGGTCTTCAAACAAATCCCTATGTAAAATTTAACTTTGCGATTGTGAAGCAACAACAAAATGGCTATATCGGCAGTATTAAAGACATTGAGAAAGAACGTGTTGTGGTCATTGAAGGCTTTACACCTGCATCCTTTATCGAAAAGCAATATCCACATATCGATTTACATTTCGCACCGTCAGCTGTAAAAGCGTTGTCGATGGTTGAAAGGGGAGAAGCGGATGTGTTTGTTGGGCATGCTGCTGTAGCGTGGCATTACGTGGTTAATCAATTTCCAACATTGAAAGTGGTTGGTATAACCGATAATAACTATGCCCACCGCATTATGGTTCAATCAGACAATACATTGCTATTTGATATCCTAGCTAAAGCTGTTGATGATATGGACTATGACGAAACTGCACTCATCCGCAATAAATGGGTCGATAAATCAAGGGCAGTTAGAACAGATTATACTTTGATTTTTAACATTATTCTTGGTTTTAGCCTAATGTTACTTATCGGTTACTTTTTTATGCGTCAATTGTTAATGAAAAACCAGCTCATTGAAAAAACAAATCATCGTCTAAATTCAACAATCGATGATTTGACCCAAATGCAGCAAGCCTTAACATCCAAAACTAAAGCCCTGCAAGAGCAAAAAGAGAATTTTGAATCCTTGTTTAGCGATGCTACATTGGGCTCGTTGCTTATTCAATCGGGGCGAATTGTTGATTGTAATAATGCATTAATTACTTTACTTGACTATGAAGATAAGAACGACTTACTTTTTTTATCCATTGATGACTTTTCTCCTTCAGAGCAACCAAATGGGGTTAATTCAACCCAACAAGTTATTCAGTATTTGAAGCAATGTCTAAACGATGGCACGGTCTCATTTGAATGGTTATTATTAACTAGAAAAAAAACGTTGTTATGGAGCAATGTGGTATTAACCAAGATGAGAATGAATAACTCAGATGTTATTCATGTAGTCGTCAGTGATATTAGCGATCGAAAAACGTTAGAACAAGAAATATTAACCCATAATCTCGCCTTGCAATCGACAAATAAAGAGCTTGAGAAATCATTAGCTGATTTGAATACGGCGCAAAGTCAGCTGATTGAATCTGAAAAGCTAGCCAGTTTAGGTGAATTGGTCGCTGGCGTCGCTCATGAAATCAATACACCTGTTGGAGTCGGTATGACGGGAATTTCTCACTTTTGTCGTATCACCCAAGATATTAATGAGCGTTACAGCCAGAAAACTATGTCAAAAAAGGACTTTGAAAATTACCTTGAACAAGCTGCCAGTGTTGCTACCCTTGTGCTTAGAAACCTTGAAAGAACAGCACAGCTCGTCTCTAGTTTTAAACAAGTTTCTGTGGATCAAACCAGCGAAGAACGGCGACAGTTTGATATTAAGGAGTACGTCAACGAAATATTGATTAGCTTAAGTAATATCCTGAAAAATACGACGCTTGATATTCGGGTTAATTGCGCAGACGATCTAATGATCTACAGTTACCCTGGTGCATTTTCACAAATACTGTCTAATTTAATTATTAATTCTAATATTCACGGCTATCCCAATAAGGAATCTGGGGTGATTAATATTGATATAACAGTTGATAAACAGACTTTATTTTTGACTTATCAAGATGATGGTAAAGGCATTCCTGAAAAGAGCTTACCAAAGATATTTGATCCCTTTTATACGACTAATCGTGAAAACGGCGGCAGCGGCCTTGGCCTTAATATTATTTATAACATTATTACTAGCCAACTCAATGGAGTGGTCAAGTGCGAAAGTACTTATGGTGAGGGAGCCACCTTTTTAATTTCTTACCCAATTGAGCTTATTAGATAGCATTTCATAGTGATAGTTAGTACTTAGTTTTCTTCATTATTTGACTCCTAATTCAGTGAAAATACAGTTTAAATTACCATTCAAAAAATACTTTCCCATTAACTTCATATGCTTGCTTAAAATAGCGTGTTTTAGCCTGTTTGTTCCTTGACGATCGTTGCACTTAACCCTAGAATAGTTTTTTGTGGCATAAAGTGTCATAAAGTGGTTTTTTAGGGAATAAATAGGATAACGAACATTTATGTTGCGTGGAACAACTGCAATTAACCTTGATGCAAAAGGACGACTGACGATGCCAATGAGCTATCGTGAGTTAGTTTCTATCGCAGGTGAAAGTAAGTTGGTGCTCACTATCGATATTAAGCGTTCTTGTTTGTTGTTGTACCCTTTAGCTCAATGGAAAATTATCGAAGAGAAACTATCACAACTCTCTGATTTTGATCCTCAAGAAGCGACGATAAAACGCTTAATTCTTGGTAATGCAAATGATTGTGAAATGGACAAGAATGGTCGAATTCTGCTTCCTGCACCATTGAGAACCCACGCCAACTTAGAAAAAAAATTAATGTTAATAGGGCAAGTGAATAAATTCGAGATATGGTCAGAGACTGATTGGCAAGCTCAAGTGCAAGCTGATTTAGCGCTGGCAAAATCTATCGATTTTTCACAATCAACTCGATTAAAGGAACTGGCACTGTAAATTATGACTCAACAATTCTCCCACATTACTGTGCTTTTAAATGAAGCCGTCGAAGGATTAGCCCTTAAACCTGGCGGCATTTATATTGATGCGACCTTTGGTCGTGGCGGGCACAGTCGCCATTTACTTTCTCAACTTGATGAGACAGGCACACTTTACGCGATAGATCGCGATCCAACAGCGATCGCTGTTGCTCGTGAATTAGAAAAAGAAGACGCTCGTTTTAAAATTCTTCCTGGTCCATTCTCTGGTTTAGCTCGTTATGTTGATGAGCTGGGACTTACGGGGAAAATTGACGGTGTGCTGATGGATTTAGGTGTGTCATCACCTCAACTTGATGATGCGCAGCGCGGTTTTAGCTTTATGCGTGATGGACCATTAGATATGCGAATGGATCCAACATCGGGTCGTAGTGCTGCTCAGTGGTTAGCACAGGCTGAGGTTGATGAAATAAGCTGGGTTATCAAAAACTTTGGTGAAGAAAATTGGGCAGTGCATATTGCTCGTGCCATTGTTAAGGATAGAGCTGAGACGCCATTTGAAACAACCAAGCAGTTAGCTGACTTTATTGCGCGTGTGGTGCCGGTTAAAGACAAAAATAAGCACCCTGCAACTCGCACCTTTCAGGCGATTAGAATTTATATAAATAGTGAACTTGAAGAGGTTGAGCAGGCGCTGTTGGCATCAATCGATGTATTAAAGCCACAAGGACGTTTATCTGTCATCAGCTTCCACTCGCTAGAGGACCGCATTGTTAAACGTTTTATACGCAAACAAAGTAAGGGTGAAGAAGTACCCTTTGGCTTACCGGTTACTGAGGATGAGTTAAACAAATCGCGTACCTATAAAGCAATAGGTAAGGCGATAAAACCATCGAAAGATGAAATAGTTCAAAACCCACGCTCTCGTAGTTCTGTATTGCGTATTGCACAGCGCCTATAAAGGACACGGCATATGAGTACTGAGCGACAGGTCAATCTAACAAAAGTGATTTGGCGAGATGTATTGTCTCACCTCTGGTTAGTGTTACTTGTGGCTAGTGTTTTGGGCTCTGCGATTGCAGTGATTTATAGTGCGCACCAAAATCGACTATTGATTGGCCATTGGGAAGAGCTCAGAGAAGAGCGAGATAAATTAAAACTTGAAGCACGTCATTTATTATTAGAAGAAATGGCGTTGGCTGAACATAGCCGTATCGAAGAGCTGGCAACACAAAAACTGGGAATGAAACGTCCCGCAACAGAAAAAGAAATCGCGGTGTCTTCTAAATGACAAAACAAGCTAAAACTAAAAAGAAACCGAGCTTGATCACATGGCGACTCTATGTGGTGGTTTCTCTTATCATTGTGGTGTTTATTGGCATCGCATCTCGCGCTGCGTTCTTACAGGTTGTCGACTCTGAGAAACTGCGTTATCAAGGTGATTTACGTTCGAAACGTACTATCGTATCTCAGTCTCATCGCGGCAATATTGTTGATCGTCATGGTACTGCGTTGGCGGTCAGTGTACCTGTTGAGGTTGTTTGGGCAGAACCAAACGTTATTCATAAGAAAAATGGTCTAGCGGACAAGCGCCGCTGGGAAGCCCTTGCTGGTGTTTTAGACCGGCCAGTGGAAAAGTTATTAAAAGCAGTCGCTGATCCTAAACGTCGTTTCGTTTATTTAAAACGTCAGGTTTCTCCAGCACAAGCAGACTATATCAAACAGCTTAAAATTCCTGGTATTTACCTTAAGCCATCATCTCGTCGTTACTATCCAACAGGAGAGGTGACTTCTCATATCGTTGGTTTTACTAATATTGATGACGAAGGTCAAAACGGTATTGAGAAGACCTATGACGATTGGCTAACTGGCGCACCAATAAAACGAAAAGTTCGCCGTGCTCGTGACGGCATGGTGGTAGAACGCTTGAACACCGTTGAAGAAGGCGAAAACGCTAATGACGTGATGACCAGTATTGATCAGCGCATTCAGGCGATAGCCTATAAAGAATTAAAAACGGCCACTGAAAAATATAATGCAACGTCGGGATCGTTAATTGTACTGGATGTGAAGACCGGTGAAATATTGGCGATGGCTAATACACCATCTTACAACCCCAACAATCGTCGCAGCATGCTGCCGTATCGAATGCGTAATCGCTCTATTACCGATATGTTTGAACCGGGTTCAACCATCAAGCCACTGGCGGCGATGATGGCTCTAGATTATGGAAAATATGAATTAGATTCAGAGATAGATACTAAGGGAAGTTATCGATTAGGGGCTAACACCGTTCGAGATCCACGTAATTATGGCAAGATAAATATAGCCACCATCATTGCTAAATCGTCGAACGTTGGTGTGAGTAAAATGGCGTTATCGGTGCCTAAAGAGCAGTTGCTCACCAGCTATTATAATCTTGGTTTTGGTTCTCGCACCAATGTGACGTTACCTGGCGAAAGCGCTGGTGTTTTGAGCGATCGCTCACGTTGGTCTGATTTTGAGATTGCAACATTATCATTTGGTTACGGTTTAGCGGTGACACCACTACAACTTGCAAGGGCGTATTCGGTTATCGCCAACGAAGGGCGCCTCAATCCAATTTCGATTTTGAAATTAGAGACCCCCCCAGAAGGTGAACAGGTCATTGAGCCTAGAATTGCCAATGCTATGTTACAAATGATGGAAGGTGTGACAAAAGCTGGTGGAACGGCCGTTAAGGCACGCATCGGAGGTTATCGTGTCGCCGGTAAAACGGGGACAGCTCGTAAAGCGACAGCCGGTGGATATGGCGAAGATTATGTGGTGTCTTTTGCTGGTATTGCGCCAATAAATGATCCACGATTAGTGACCATAGTCATTATCAACGAACCAAAAGGCGATAAGTATTACGGTGGTGATGTCGCTGCACCGGTTTTTGCTAAAGTCACCACTGGCGCATTGCAGCTGATGAATGTTGCACCGAGTAAAACAGTAGAATTACCTGTAAATATTGCTTCGGTTAATAATGGTCTAGGTGAAATGGTAGGTGGCGCCCATGAACAATAAAGAACTGTCACATCTACTGGATGGTTTAGTTGCAAATACGATTGCCAACAAACTAAAGAATATTGATATTAGTTGTATTCAACTTGACTCACGTCTTGTAACGACTAATGGCTTGTTTGTTGCACTTCATGGTGCACAAACAGACGGGCGATTATATATTAATAAAGCAGCTGAGCTGGGTGCTGTTGCAGCGTTAATTGATGCTGACGATGCTAGTTTTGACACTTCTAATTTCTCAATCCCCGTTATCGCTATTGACGCATTGGAATCGAAATTAGGTGAAATTGCCTCTCGATTTTACGATTACCCTCAACACGAATTGTCGATAATTGGTATTACGGGCACTAACGGAAAGACCACGGTCAATCAACTCGTTGGGCAATGGCTTACGATTCTTGGTAAGAAAGCCTATTGTATGGGAACCCTAGGCAATGGTCTTTATGGACAGCTAGTTGACAGTCCAAATACGACGCTTAATGCGATTGATTTAATTGCTCACTTAGCCTGTGCTAAACAGCTAGGTGCTAGTCATGTGGTGATGGAAGTTTCTTCTCATGGTTTATCGTTAGGTCGTGTTAATAGGCTGCACTTTGATGTGGCTGCATTTACTAATCTGACTCAAGATCACCTGGACTTTCATGGCACAATGCAGGCTTACGCTGATGCTAAGCACATGCTGTTTACCGATGCTTATAGTAAAACAATAGTACTCAATGGGGCTGATAACGTCGCTAAACGTTGGATTGCACAGTGGCAACAACAAAATAGGTTGGTTGAATTAACGTGTATTAATGAACCTAGTGTACTGGCATTGAATAATGTTATGGCGAAAAATATAGCATTCGATCAGCAAGGTTTCAGCGCTTCATTAAGCGTTAATAATAACTCCTTTAATCTGCGCACTAAGTTATTAGGTGCGTTTAACGTAGATAATGTTTTAACCGCATTTAGTTGCTTATTAAATGCTGGCTTTAGTGCACAGCAGTTATTAGAACATGCGTCTAAGTTAACGCCAGTGGCTGGTAGAATGGAAGTCTTTGGCAATGAGAATACGCCAAGTGTTGTCGTTGATTACGCCCATACTCCTGATGCACTTAAGCAAGCATTAAGTGCTTTACGAGTGCATTGCCGTGGGGAGTTATGGGTTGTTTTTGGTTGTGGTGGCGATCGTGATGTTAAAAAGCGCCCGTTAATGGCTGCTATTGCTGAGCAATATGCCGACAACCTTGTTATTACACAGGATAATTCACGCAGTGAATCGCCGTCTGCTATTTTTGCTGACATGTTAGAAGGCATCGAAAATAAAGAGTGGGTCACTGTGGAGCATGACAGAACTTTTGCCGTTAAATCGACGATTGAGCGTGCGAAGGTTGGCGATATAGTCTTGCTGGCAGGCAAAGGGCATGAAGATTATCAAATACTACAGTGTGGGCGCGTTGATTACGACGAGCGAGCACTGGCACAAACAACGGTAGAAAATTTACTATGATTTCGGTTGAGCTTTCTTATATTGCAAAGACTCTAGATTGGCGTCTTGTTGGACAAGACGCATCAATTGAAAACCTCTGTACAAATTCGCGTCAAGTTAAAGCTGGCGACTGTTTTATCGCGTTGTATGGCGATAACTTTGATGCCCATGATTTTATTGAGCAAGTCGTTAATGCTGGTGCTACGTCATTAATTGTGAGTAAAGAGCAAAAAAATTGTTCTGTCCCTCAATTAATCGTTGAAGACACGCGAGGTGCATTAGCGCAACTTGCAGGACTTAACAAACAATTAGCAGAAGTTAAAACTATTGCTATTACAGGAAGTTGCGGAAAAACTACTGTCAAAGAAATGATTCATGGCATTTTAGCGCCACAAGGTAATGTGTTGGCAACATTAGGCAATTTTAACAATGAAATTGGTGCGCCGTTAACATTGTTGCGATTAACGAAACAGCATGAATTTGCCGTTATTGAACTTGGCGCTAATCATATTGGAGAGATTGACTTTACTAGTGGAATTACGCGCCCTGATGTTAGTGTGATCACGAATATCGGCGCGGCGCATCTAGAGGGGTTTGGTTCGATAGAAGGTGTTGTTAAAGCAAAAAGTGAGATTTTTAATCATCTCGACAAGCAAGGTACGGCGGTTTTTGACGCTAACATTGCGTATGCACAGCAGTGGCAACAACAAAATCAGCATCGAAAAATAGCCCAGTTTAGTGATGACAATGTTTTGCATGATGTACATGATGTATGGGCAACTGATATTTCAATGTCAGATAATGGCTGTGCGACGTTTATGCTTAATAGCTGTAAAGAAAGTCAGTCAGTCACATTGCCTATTCCTGGTGAGCATAATGTCAAAAATGCCCTAGCCGCCGCCGCTGCCACGATGGCAGTTGGGATATCATTACAAGATATTGCATCGGGTTTAGCACAAATGGCAGCAGTTAAAGGGCGATTGAATGTTAATGTGATTTCACCCAAGTTAACGGTTATTGATGATACGTATAATGCTAATGCTAGCTCTATTAAAGCAGCCATAGAAGTTTTAAGCCGCGCTCAAGGGCAAACAGTCCTTGTGCTTGGCGCAATGGGTGAGCTGGGGGATTATGCGGTTGAGTGCCATCAGTCATTGGGGGCTATTATCGAGCATAACAACATTGATGTGTTAATGACATTTGGTGATATGAGCCAACACTACGGCGTTGGTTATCAAGGTAAACATCAGAATTTTCATGATAAAGATGCCTTAAATCAAGCACTAGAACAACAAATTATAAATGACCAAATCGACCAACCTATAACGGTGTTGGTGAAAGGATCGCGCAGTACTGCAATGGAAACCGTGGTTGAATTTATTAAAAATAATAAAAATATTGGAGTAACAGCGTAATGCTAGTTTGGTTAACAGACTATCTGACTCAATATGTCAGTGGTTTTAACATTTTTTCTTATCTTACTTTTAGAAGTATTCTGGCGATTTTAACATCGCTTATGTTCTCGTTATGGATGGGACCTAAACTCATTCGTTATTTGCAAAATATGCAGATAGGTCAAACCGTTCGCGATGACGGGCCGCAATCTCATCTAAGTAAATCTGGCACACCGACGATGGGTGGCATTCTAATTTTAGCCTCTATCGCATTAAGCACTTTGCTGTGGGCTGATTTATCAAATCATTATGTTGTAGTGACATTATTTGTGTTACTCAGCTTTGGTTTAGTTGGATTTGTTGATGATTATCGTAAAGTCATTCGCAAAGACTCTGCTGGGCTGATCGCTCGATGGAAATATTTCTGGCAGTCAGCCATTGCACTGGGTGTCGCATTTTATTTATATGTCGTATCTCAACCAAATGAAACTGTCCTTGTTGTACCGTTCTTTAAGGATATATTGCCGCAATTAGGGTTGCTTTACATCGCGTTAGTTTACTTTACGGTTGTTGGTTCAAGTAACGCAGTTAATTTAACTGATGGCCTCGATGGGTTAGCAATAGTACCAACGATTATGGTGGCGGGTGCTTTGGGGCTAGTGGCTTACATTAGCGGTAATGTTAATTTCTCGGCGTATCTGCATTTACCTTATCTTCCGCTTGCCAGTGAACTCACTGTCGTGTGTTTAGCAATTTTTGGCGCGGGTTTAGGCTTTTTATGGTTTAACACTTACCCTGCTCAGGTATTCATGGGAGACGTTGGCTCATTGGCATTAGGCGCTTGTTTAGGGATTATCGCTGTTTTAGTACGCCAAGAGATTTTATTGGTCATTATGGGCGGTGTTTTCGTGATGGAAACACTATCTGTCATTCTACAAGTGGGAAGTTACAAATTACGTGGTCAACGTATTTTCCGTATGGCACCCATTCATCATCATTACGAACTGAAGGGGTGGCCAGAGCCGCGCGTTATTGTGCGTTTTTGGATTATTTCATTGGTGCTGGTGTTAGTTGGTTTAGCTACCCTAAAAATCAGATAGGAATATCTCATGAAGTTTAACGGGCAAGATATTTATCAGGTTGCAGTCATTGGTTTAGGAATGACTGGCCGCTCTTGCGCGTCTTATTTATTGAAACAAGAGATCATTCCGCTACTTGTTGATACGCGAGTTGGCTTAGATAAAGGTGCACTCAAGCAAGACTTCCCTCAGTGTGAGATTGTGCTAGCTAATTTAGATGATATCGACTTTTCAGCTTATCAATTACTCGTCGTTAGCCCTGGAATTGCGATTAAGCAAGCGGCATTTGAAAAGGCGCGAGCACAGGGTTGTATTATCGCGGGCGATATTGAGTTATTTGCAAATTCAGTAGATGCACCTGTTGTTGCAATAACAGGCTCTAACGGTAAAACAACAGTGACTTCATTATTAGAGGCAATGGCTAATGCTAGCGGAATCAAGGCTGTCGCTGCTGGTAATATCGGTGTACCTGTTTTAGATGTTGTCGCTGATAAATCGATTGAGTTATTCATTTTAGAATTATCAAGTTTTCAATTGGAAACTACCGATAACTTGCGCCTTAAAGCTGCCACTGTCCTGAACATTAGTGATGATCACATGGATAGATATAGCGATCTTAATGATTATGCACAGGCCAAACAGCGCATTTATCGTCATTGTGAAATGCCAATTGCTAATCGACAAGATTCACTTACGCATCTCATTGATGCTCGCGGACAGTCTTTTGGGTTAGATTGTCCGGCCAATAATAATGAGTTTGGGCTTAAAGATGGCTATCTAATGCAAGGTCAACAGCCATTATTGGCCGTTGACGACATGGCGATGGTCGGTCAACATAATCAACTCAATGCATTAGCTGCTATTGCCCTAGGTAAGCAAGTGGGGTTGTCTTTGGATGCAATGGTGTCAACGTTACGTGTATTTACTGGACTTGCGCATCGTTGTCAGTTAATCCCAAGTAGTGATGGCATTGTTTGGCTTAATGATTCAAAAGCAACAAATGTTGGCGCTACATTAGCTGCACTTGATGGGTTACAAACTCATCAAGGCAATATTGTGCTTATTGCAGGGGGCGATGCTAAAGGGGGCGATTTATCACCATTGACTCAATCATTTGAACAGCAAATCAGTGAGTTGATAGTGATGGGCAAAGATGCAGCGCTATTTAGTGCAATTCGCAGCGATGCGCATCATGTAGAGTCAATGCAAGCAGCTGTCAAGCTTGCGAATACTTTCGTCAATCCTGGTGATATTGTTTTACTTTCACCAGCTTGTGCCAGCATTGATATGTTTGTTAATTATATGGAACGTGGTCAGCAGTTTATGGATGCAGTAGGGAGGGTTAATGAGCACTAAGCAAATGAACTTTTTCCCAGCGTCCTTTACCTCTATTTTTAAAGAAATTAAGGGAGAACAGGTTGCGAAGCATGTTCCTTTATATGACCGAACCTTGTTTGCGCTTGTTTGCTCGCTTATTCTAATTGGGTTTGTCATTGTTGCATCAGCTTCTATGCCGGAAGGGCAAAGGCTAACAGGTAATCCTTTTCACTTTATTCAACGTCACGCATTTTATGTTGCTGGCTCGATAATGATTATGGTCATTGGCTTACAAATACCAATGAAAGTATGGCAAAAATACAGTGGCTGGATTCTTCTTTTATCTATACTGGCGCTTATTTTAGTCATTGTTGCTGGTAAAACAGTCAACGGTAGTCAACGTTGGCTTGCACTTGGTCCGATAAATATTCAAGTGTCTGAAGTCGCTAAACTGACCTTTTTTTGCTATCTAGCAGCCTATATTGTTCGTCGACATACTGAAGTTACTGAACGTGCAAAAGGCTTTTATAAGCCATTAGCAGTGTTTGTCATTATTGCTGCGTTAATTCTTAAGCAACCTGATTTAGGTACTGTGGTGGTCATGTTTGTCACTACCGTGGGAATGTTGTTCTTAGCAGGTGCTAAAATTCGAGATTTCTTTGCGCTTATTATTGTGGGGGTCTCTCTCGTTGTTGGTTTGATCATCTTTGAACCATACCGCATGGCGCGAGTAACGTCATTTCTCGATCCGTGGCAAGATCCTTTTGGTAAAGGCTATCAGTTAACTCAATCACTTATGGCCTTTGGGCGTGGAGATTGGCTAGGACAAGGACTGGGAAATTCTATTCAAAAGCTAGAGTATTTACCTGAAGCACATACTGACTTTATTTTTGCCATCTGGGCTGAAGAAACAGGCTTAATAGGCGTGTTTGCTTTATTAATTCTTCAATTAGTATTAGCATTGCGCGCCTTAAATATTGGCCGCAAAGCATTGTTAGCGGAACACTACTTTACAGGATATTTGGCCATGGGAATTGGTTTGTGGCTAAGCTTTCAAGCAGCTGTTAATACTGGCGCCGCGAGTGGCATTTTACCAACCAAAGGGTTGACGTTGCCATTAGTGAGTTACGGCGGTAGTAGTTTATGGGTAATGACCTTAGCAATTGTTATTTTATTGAGAATTGATCATGAGCGCAGGCTCGAGTGTGTGCAAGCGACACACCGGGGAGCATCATAATGAGTAAACGATTATTAGTGATGGCTGGTGGTACTGGCGGACATGTTTTTCCAGGACTTGCCGTTGCAAATATGCTGCGTGAGCAAGGGTGGGAAATTCACTGGCTTGGCTGTGCAACGAGAATGGAAGCTGATTTAGTCCCAAGGCACAATATTGATATTTCATACATTGATGTTGAAGGTGTGCGCGGTAACGGGATTGTTAGGTTGCTTAAAGCGCCGTTTAAGCTAATGCGATCAGTCTGGCAGGCAAAACGCGTAATAAAGCAGTTTAAGCCCGATGTGATATTAGGTATGGGCGGTTTTGCGAGTGGCCCAGGGGGAATTGCCGCAAAAATAGCCGGTATTCCTTTAGTATTGCATGAGCAAAATGCGGTTGCTGGCATGACCAACAGATATTTAGCAAAGATGGCAACTAAAGTGATGGTGGCCTTTGACGGCGCTTTGCAAGAGCATAATCCGCAGGTTGTTGGTAATCCTGTGCGACAAGATATTGTTAGTCTCGGTCGCTTGACACCACAACAATCTGAAATGCGGTCGAAAGAATCGTTAAAAATATTGTTAATCGGTGGCAGCTTGGGGGCGAGAGCACTTAATGAGATGCTGCCTCAAACATTGCCATTGCTTGATGATGTTAACTTGGTACTAAAACATCAAGCAGGAAAAAATAATAGTGGTGATGTGATCAGCGCTTATCAAGAAGCTGTTGATGATTGCGAAAATTATATTGAGGTTACCGATTTTATTGATGATATGGCAGCTGCTTATCAATGGGCGGATATGATTATCTGCCGAGCTGGTGCATTGACTGTATCGGAAGTTGCTGCCGTGGGATTACCCGCGATTTTCGTTCCGCTGCCGTATGCAGTGGATGATCACCAAACTAAAAATGCGCAAGCGTTAAGTGATCAGGGCGCAGCGGTTGTTATGCAACAGTCATTAATGACGCCGCAATCGTTGAGTGAACAAATTAAGGCCATGAATATTGATGGTCAATTAGAAAGAATGCATCACGCAAGCGACTCGCTTGCTATTGTAGATGCGACAGAACAAGTAGCGAGTGCCATTGCGCATTTAGCGCATGCTGATTTTGTTGCACCAAAGAAAACGGAAGTAGTTTAATGACAAAAATTTGCAGCGATAAGCTTAGCCAATTACGCCAACGTGTACCTCAGATGAGACGCGTTAACCGTATCCATTTCATCGGCATTGGCGGTGCAGGTATGGGCGGTATTGCTGAAGTGTTAGCCAATGAAGGCTATCAGGTAACAGGATCAGATCAGGCGACTAATCGTGTTACTTCCCGTTTGAGCGATTTAGGGGCAACTGTTTATCTTGGGCACAATGGCGAACAAGTCGAAGGCGCTTGTGTTGTTGTGGTTTCAACGGCTATTGATGAATTGAATCCCGAAATCATTCGCGCCAAAGAATTGCGAATTCCAATCGTACAGCGCGCGCAAATGTTAGCTGAATTAATGCGATTTAGACACGGTATTGCAGTTGCGGGAACGCATGGCAAAACGACGACAACAAGTTTAACAGCGAGCATTTTTGCAAAAGCACAACGTGATCCGACTTATGTTATTGGGGGGCTTTTAAATAGTTCAGGCACCAATGCTAAATTGGGCTGTAGCGAGTATTTAATCGCAGAAGCTGATGAAAGTGATGCGTCATTTCTTCATTTACAGCCAATGGTTACTATTGTAACTAACATTGAAGCGGATCATATGGATACGTATCAGGGTGACTTTAGTAAATTAGAAGACACCTTTATAGAATTTATGCATAACCTACCGTTTTACGGCTTAGCAGTGTTGTGTATTGATGACCCTATTAATCGCCAATTATTGCCACGTATATCTCGTCACGTGACGACCTATGGGTTCAGTGATGATGCTGATTTACGTGCATCTGATTTTTCTCAAACGGCGAACAGCAGCAGTTTCATGTTACATCGTAAAAATCATGGCCCGCTTGCTATTACACTTAATCTTCCTGGCCGCCATAACGTATTAAATGCGATGGCTGCCATTGCCGTTGCGATGGATAGTGATATCAGTGATAAAGATATCGTGGCCGCACTGAGTGAGTTCCAAGGTATTGGTCGCCGTTTCGAGCAACTGGGGGATTTTACTACTGAACATGGGCAAGTGATGCTTGTCGATGATTACGGTCATCACCCTAGCGAAGTCGCTGCGACGATTAAAGCGGCTCGTGAAGGATGGCCTGATAAACGTTTAGTGATGATTTATCAGCCGCATCGCTATACCCGTACTCGGGATCTTTATGAAGATTTTGTCGATGTGTTGTCTCAAGTAGACGAGTTGATTTTGTTAGAAGTGTACAGCGCTGGCGAAGACCCTATTGTTGGTGCTGATAGCCGCGCATTGTGTCGCAGTATTCGAGCTCATAGTTCATTGGAACCAATCTTCGTTACTGACATCGAACAGTTGCCGCCGCGATTGACACAGGTGATGCAAGATGGCGATTTAGTACTTACGCAAGGCGCGGGTAATGTTGGCGTATTAGCTAAGCGCTTAAGTGCAATGGCACTCGATATTAATAAAATGAATGAAAGAGGATCACAGTAATGGCTGAGTTTGGAAAAGTAGCCGTTATGTTCGGTGGTAATAGCGCCGAACGTGAAATTTCCCTGATGTCGGGACAAGCCGTATTAGAGGGGCTACAAGCGACTGGAGTTGATGCCCATGCATTTGATCCAAAAACTACGCCGCTAAGTGAATTGACCGAACAAGGTTATGACCGTGTGTTTAATGTGTTACACGGTCGGGGTGGTGAAGATGGCACAGTACAAGGCGCTCTGGAGTTTTTAAACATTCCGTATACAGGTTCTGGGGTACTAGGTGCCGCATTGGCCATGGATAAAATCAAGACCAAACAAGTGTGGTGTACGCTCGGATTACCGACCGCAAAATTTGTAGTCGTGTGCGGTAAGCAAACAATTGACTATCAAGCGATCTTAGATGAGCTCGGCGGTGTTGTGATGGTAAAACCTGCCAATGAAGGCTCGAGCATTGGTATGGCAAAAGTAAATAATGCCAACGATTTAAAATCTGCCATTTCTGAGGCAACAGCGTTTGACGATGAGATTTTACTCGAGCAATGGATTGATGGCGGTGAATACACGGTATCAATTTTAGGCGACAAAGCATTACCAGCGATTCATATGACGACGCCTAATGACTTCTATGACTACCAAGCTAAATATCAATCGAGTAATACGCAATATCATTGTCCTTGTGGTTTGTCTGCTGATGAAGAAAAAGAATTAGGTGATATTGCGGTTAAAGCTTTTAATGCTGTTAATGCAAAGGGCTGGGGACGTGTTGACTTTATGCGCGGCCAAGATGGCCAATGGTATTTGTTAGAAGTGAACACTGTGCCGGGAATGACAACGTCAAGTTTAGTGCCTAAGGCAGCCAAAGAGGCTGGTTTGTCATTTAATCAATTAGTGAATGAAATTTTAGAACAGACGTTGGTGAAATAAATTTGTGAGTAAAAGGCAGCTAACACGATGGCAAAAGTTTAAATTAGTCGATCACTTTTATTGGAGTGGAGTGCTGTTTTTTGGCTTAGTCATCGTTTTTATCTTGTACTTGGGTCATAAAATGACCGAGAAGATGATGAATGCGCAAGATATGCCTGTATCAACACTACAAATTATTGGGACAAGGCCGTATAGTAGCGACCTAGAGATCCATCAGGTGTTGTGGGAGCTTAGTGAAAGCGAAAGTTTTTTCTCATTAAATGTGGAAGATGTCCAACAGCGATTGGAAAATATTCCGTGGATCAGACGCGTCGCGGTTAGACGCCAGTGGCCAAATGGATTGATTATCCATGTCACAGACCAAACGCCGGTGGCTTATTGGAATGAGACACAATTATTAAATGACAGCGGTGAAGTATTTAGTGCACCAATTGACCGAATAACTTCTTGGTTGCCGCATTTTTCCGGTGCGGATGATATCGCCAGCAATGTGTTATCTGGTTATCGTGCGCTTTGGCCACTATTGGAAAGTGAAGGGCTAACGTTAAGTGAAATTTCACTTACACCTCGCCAATCTTGGAATGTGACATTGGCCGATGGCAGCAAATTAGTACTTGGCCGTGGCAACGATGTCATTAGAAACGTGAGAATGGAACGTTTTTTAAAAGTTTATAAACATGTTTTACCGCAAGGTAAGCAAATTGATTATGTTGATTTACGTTACGACGCAGGGTTCGCCGTTAATTGGAAGAAACAGCTAGGAGAGACAGCCAACAATGAGCAAGGCTAATGAAAGAGATCTAATCGTTGGATTAGATATCGGTACATCAAAAGTCGCCGTAATTATCGGAGAAATCCTAGCCGATGGCGATCTAAGTATTGTTGGTATCGGTAGCCAGAAATCCAAAGGTATGGAGAAAGCTGGTGTTAATGATCTCGATTCTGTGGTTAAAGCCGTACAACGCGCTTTAGATGAAGCTGAGTTAATGGCTGATTGTCAGGTGACCTCAGTTAATTTGAGTATCTCTGGTAAACATATTGCCTGTCAAAACGAAAAAGGCATGGTGTCAATTAATGATGAAGAAGTAACGCAATACGATGTCGATAGCGTGATACATACGGCACGCTCAGTGAAAGTGTCAGATGATCGCCGTATTCTTCATGTGATGCCTACGGAATATGCCATAGATGTACAAGAAGGCATCAAATCACCTATTGGCATGTCAGGCATGCGAATGGAAGCTCAAGTACATATGGTGACTTGTGCGAGTGATATGGCAAAGAATATCGAAAAGTGTGTTCAGCGTTGTGGGTTGAAAGTCGACGAACTTGTCTTTTCCGCCATTGCATCGAGTTATAGCGTATTAACGGAAGATGAGAAAGATTTAGGGGTTTGTTTGGTTGATATGGGAGGCGGCACCATGGATATCGCGGTCTATACCAATGGTTCTTTGCGCCACAGTGCTGTGATTCCAGTTGCTGGATCGCAAGTCACATCTGATATTGCTAAAATTTTTAGAACGCCGCTATCTCATGCTGAAGACATTAAAATTGGTCATGCCTGTGCGCTTAGCCAAATGGTTGGCCAAGAAGATAATATCGAAGTGCCGTCTGTTGGCGGGCGCCCAACACGTACTATGTCACGTCATACGTTGGCAGAGGTTGTAGAGCCACGTTATCAAGAGCTTTACGAATTAATATTAAATGAATTAACGCAAGCTGGTTTTAGTGAGCAGATTGCGGCAGGTATCGTCTTAACGGGTGGAACTGCGAAGATTGAAGGAGCTGTTGAGTTTGCTGAGGCCTGTTTTGGCATGCCTGTTAGATTAGCAAACCCAATGCCAGTCAAAGGATTAAGTGACTACGTACAGGATCCAAGTTATGCCGCTGGTGTTGGCTTATTAAAGTTTGGCAGTGTCATGCGAGAAAATGCACGTAGTGAAGAGACACAAAGTAGCGGAGTGAGTTTTATCAGCCGCATTAAAAATTGGATAAAAGGCGAGTTTTAATTGTTATCCACAATTAAGGTTTGTTAATTAAGCGCAACGGAGAGAAGTTATGTTTGAATTAATGTCAGATCACGCTGAAGAAGCAGTCATAAAGGTCATCGGTGTTGGCGGTGGTGGCGGTAATGCCATCGAGCACATGGTGAAGAGAACAATTGAAGGTGTTGAATTTATTGTAGCGAATACAGATGCTCAGGCACTGCGTAATTCGTCTGCAGAAAGCACCATTCAGATTGGTAAAGGCACAACGAAAGGACTTGGCGCTGGCGCCAATCCACAGGTTGGTCGAGAAGCCGCGATTGAAGATAAAGAAGCAATCATGGCAGCGCTAGATGGTGCTGATATGGTCTTTATCGCCGCGGGTATGGGCGGTGGTACAGGTACTGGTGCTGCACCTGTGGTTGCCGAAGTTGCCAAAGAAATGGGTATTTTAACGGTTGCTGTTGTCACTAAACCTTTTAATTTTGAAGGCAAAAAACGTTTGAATTACGCAGAGCAAGGCATTGATATGCTGAGCGAATGTGTTGATTCGTTGATTACAATTCCAAACGATAAGCTATTGAAAGTTTTAGGTAAAGGCACTGGTCTATTACAAGCATTCGAAGAAGCAAATAATGTATTGCTGGGTGCGGTACAAGGTATTGCAGAACTAATTACACGTTCAGGCCTCATTAACGTGGATTTCGCCGACGTTAAAACGGTGATGGCTGAAATGGGTACTGCAATGATGGGTACTGGTATTGCAAGTGGTGATGAGCGTGCTGATGAAGCCGCTGAACTAGCGATTTCAAGCCCATTACTTGAAGATATCGATTTAGCAGGAGCTCGCGGTATTCTTGTTAATATCACTGCTGGTATGGATATCAGTATTGACGAATTCGAAACTGTAGGTAACGCTGTTAAAGGGTTTGCATCTGAAAATGCAACTGTTGTTGTTGGTGCTGTTATTGACCCTGACATGACAGATGAATTGCGTGTCACTGTTGTTGCTACAGGTATCGGCGCTGAAGCACAGCCAGACATCAAATTAGTGAAGCCAGAAGAAGTCGTGGCAGCACCACAGCCAATCCAAGCTGAACCTGCTGCCGAAGAAGATACTATGGCTGCCGCTGTCAATAGTCAGCCGCAAAGCACTAGTAATGGCGGTTTGGAATACTTAGATATTCCTGCGTTTTTACGCAAACAGGCAGATTAATCTGCCATTAAGCTATAGATCGCGATAGTACAAAAACTGTTGGCGAGCTCACTGTCTTAAACATTGCTTATTTCATTCGATTGTTTGAAAGCCTTGTTTTGTGATAGAATGCCCGCCGTTGTAGATGTAGACATCAGATAGGGGTTGCTAATTTATGATTAAGCAAAGAACATTAGGTCAAGAAATTGATGCCGTTGGCGTAGGCTTACACTCGGGTGAAAAAGTTACCTTAGTATTAAAACCTGCTCCTGTTAATACGGGTATTATTTATCGCCGAACAGATTTAACACCGCACGTGGATATTCCAGGTGACGGTATGCTGGTTCGTGAAACGACGTTATGTACCTGTCTGATTGATGACGCTGGCCATAAAATTTCTACGGTTGAACATATTTCTTCAGCCTTAGCAGCATTTGGCATTGATAATGCCATCATTGAAGTTGATGCGCCTGAAATTCCGATTATGGATGGCAGTGCGAGTCCTTTTGTATTTTTATTACAATCTGCTGGTGTGCAAGAGCAAAACTCTCCTAAGCGCTTTATACGAATTAAGAAACCAATTCGTATAGAAGATGGCGATAAGTGGGCTGAATTTACTCCTTATGAAGGATTTAAAGTCGACTACGCTATCGACTTTGCACATCCAGAAATTAGTAATACTAAACAACATTTAACAATGGACTTTACTAAAGCGTCATTTGTACGTGAAATATCTCGTGCCCGTACCTTTGGTTTTATGAGTGATATTGAATTGCTACGTGCTAATAACCTCGCATTAGGTGGCAGCATGGAAAATGCCGTTGTTTTAGATGAATATCGTGTATTGAACCCAGATGGTCTTCGCGTTGATGATGAATTTGTAAAGCACAAGGTCTTAGATGCGATTGGCGATCTGTACTTAGCCGGCCATAGCATTATTGGTGAATTTAAAGCCTTTAAAGCGGGTCATGCAATTAACAACATGTTGGTACGTGAAATGTTAGCGCAAGCTGATTGCTTTGAAATGGTTACTTTTGAAGAAGAAGAAACCTCACCAATTTGTTATGGCGAGACTCATTTAGTTACCGCTTAATTAGCATTTTATTTATCACGATTAGCTAGTTTTGCTAATCGTGATAATGTTGCCGCCAACTCTGGTGGCGCATGTTCAGCCAAAGCAACAAGGTGTTGCGCTGTATCAGCTGATATTTTTCTTGGGTTAGGTTTAGGTTCTTCGGGTTTTTCATTAAATAACTGTGGGTTAACAATGAGCTCAACAGTATGTAATGAAGGCGAAATGTGTTCTTGCATATGAGATAGAATGGACTGACTTAACTGCAACAACCTCGTCTTCCACACGCCTGACGCAACTTCAATAACTAAGATCCCTTGACGTAGATTAGCGACTCGGCAATATTCTTCACAGCCGGGAATAAGTTGTGTTGTTAAAAATTGGTTAATAACTTGTAATTGACCCGCTTTTTGTTGTATTTTGGCCAGCTTACCGGATTTAGCTGTCATTACATCTTGCAGTGTGTCTGGATTATGGCGTGATTTCATAAGCGTTTTGAACAAGAGAGAGTAGGTATGAGTGTAGCAATTAACGAGTCGTCTAACCATTCAAAAATAAAGACGAACAATTCATTTTCAATTTTCTCTGTTAGTGTAAAAAAAATCGCCACGATTGTTGTACTTCAACTTAGTGTCGTTGCCGGAACCGGATATTTTACTTATCAACACTATGTCGAACCTGTACTTTTATCACAAGCAATTAATGAGAAGAGTGAACATCTCGTTAAACAACAAACGCAAGTTGATACGCTAAAGACACAAACGACGGCACAATTAGCCGTGCTAGCTCAACGCATGGGGATTCTCACCGCTAGAATGAACCGTATTGATGCATTAGGCGAGCGATTAGCAAAATCTGCTGATTACAGTGAATTCAACTTCGCACAGTTACCCGCTGTTGGTGGGCCTGAGCAATACTCAGGCATTGAACAAAGTAGTGAACTGTCAGCATTGTTATCGCAAATGGATACTTTATTAGTTCATATTGATAGTCAACAAGATCAGCTTAACTTACTCGAAACAGTGATGCTTAATCATGAAATCCATGAAGACAGTTTAATAGCAGGCCGCCCTATCAACCGTGGTTGGTTATCATCTTTGTATGGGATGCGAAATGATCCTTTCAATGGCAAATTAACCATGCATAAAGGGGTCGATTTTGCAGGTAAGGACGGTGATGACGTTATGGCAACTGGCGCAGGTGTTGTGACATGGTCCGGTCGTCGTTATGGTTATGGATTGTTAGTAGAAGTGGATCATGGCGCTGGTTTAAAAACGCGATATGCCCATGCCAAAGAGCTTAAAGTTAATGTCGGTGATGTTGTTTCTAAAGGTGAAGTTATTGCCTTGATGGGGAACACTGGGCGTTCAACAGGTGCGCATGTTCACTATGAAGTGTTGAAGAAGGATAAACAAATTAACCCGCGTAAGTATATTTATCGTTAATTTGCCATATGATAATTTAAGCCGCTGTTCTCAGCGGCTTTTTTATTTTTTGAGAGTATTGAATTACTAATTTTTGTCCCCATGTCTTGTTATGTGTTCGTTGTAAGATTGATTTTAATTTGTAGAACTAATAATAAACTTAACTTTCCTCTCGGTGAGGTGAATTAGGGGTATCTTATCTGGTTTAAATCAATAATAATAAGCGGCGAAAAAATTAAGAATAAGGTTGGCAGTGCACGTCAATCGCCAGTCAATAAAAAAAATATGGCCAATTAGATGTTAACAAAGATTTTTACTTCAGTATTTGGTAGCAAGAATGACCGTACGCTTAAAAAGTTGCGTAAAGTTGTTGCCTTAGTCAATGAGTTAGAGAAAGAAATAGAAGCGCTGTCAGATGACGAGCTAAAACAAAAAACTGCGTACTTTAAAGAACAGTTAGAGTCCGGTAAAACCTTAGATGATATTTTGCCTGAAGCGTTCGCAGTCGTTCGCGAAGCGAGCAAACGTGTATTTGATATGCGTCACTTTGATGTTCAGCTTATTGGTGGCATGGTTTTACAATCAGGTCGAATCGCTGAAATGCGCACGGGTGAAGGTAAGACATTAACCGCGACGTTAGCGGCATACCTTAACGGCTTAACGGGTAAGGGGGTTCACGTTATTACGGTGAATGATTACCTTGCTGCACGTGATGCTAATAACAACCGTCCGCTGTTTGAATTTCTAGGAATGTCTGTTGGTATTTGTGTTTCAGGTATGGGACACGATGAAAAACAAGCGGCGTACAATAGTGATATTACTTACGGTACCAACAACGAATTTGGTTTTGATTATCTACGTGACAACATGGCGTTCTCTCCACAAGAGCGTGTACAACGTCCATTGCACTTTGCCATCATCGATGAAGTTGATTCAATTTTAATTGATGAAGCCCGTACGCCGTTAATTATTTCTGGTGCTGCAGAAGATAGCTCAGAATTATATCGTAAAATTAACGATTTAATTCCTCAGCTTACTAAGCAAGATAAAGAAGATACTGAAGAATATACTGGTGATGGTCACTATACAGTCGATGAAAAATCTAAGCAGGTTCATTTAACTGAAACCGGTCAAGTATTCGTTGAAGAAATGCTGCAAGAAAACGGACTAATGGGCGAGTTTGATTCATTATTCTCTGCGGCGAATATTAGCTTATTGCATCATGTAAATGCGGCGTTACGCGCTCACGTATTATTTGAACGTGATGTTGACTACATCGTTAAAAACGGTGAAGTAATTATTGTTGACGAACATACTGGTCGTACAATGGAAGGTCGCCGTTGGTCTGAAGGTTTACACCAAGCGGTTGAAGCGCTTGAAGGTGTTGACATTCAGAACGAAAATCAGACCCTTGCATCTATTACATTCCAGAACTATTTCCGTATTTACGAGAAATTATCTGGTATGACAGGTACTGCTGATACAGAAGCATTTGAGTTCCAGCATATCTATGGTTTAGATACCGTTGTTATTCCAACAAACCGTGACATGGTTCGTAATGATATGGCTGATTTGATTTTCATGTCGGCAAAAGAGAAATATGAAGCGATTATCGTTGATATTAAAGCGTGTCAAGAACGTGGTCAGCCGTCTCTCGTTGGTACTATTTCAATTGAATCATCTGAGTATTTATCTGAGTTACTGAGAAAAGAAAAAATTGAACATAGTGTACTTAATGCTAAGTTCCATCAACAAGAAGCCGAGATCATTGCGAAAGCTGGTGAGCCTGGTCGTGTGACAATTGCAACAAATATGGCGGGTCGTGGTACAGATATCGTGCTGGGCGGTAATTGGCAAGCACAAATTGAAGCGATGAAAGAGCCAACTGAAAAGCAAATTGCTCATATTAAAGAGCAATGGCAAATTCAGCACGATAAAGTGTTAGACGCAGGTGGTTTGTATATTTTAGGTACAGAACGTCACGAATCTCGTCGTATCGATAATCAATTACGTGGCCGTGCTGGTCGTCAAGGTGATGCTGGTGCATCGCGCTTCTATCTGTCGATGGAAGATAGCTTGATGCGTATATTCGCTTCTGAGCGTATGACAGGCATGATGAAAAAGCTTGGTATGGAATACGGTGAGTCAATTGAGCACCCATGGGTTAACCGAGCTATTGAAAATGCACAGCGTAAAGTTGAAGGTCGTAACTTTGATATGCGTAAGCAGCTGCTTGAGTATGATGATGTTGCTAACGATCAACGTAAAGTTATTTACGAACAACGTAACGAATTAATGGATGAAGCTGATGTGTCAGCAACTATTAGTAATATTCGCAGCGACGTTGTTGAAAAGACTATTCGTCAATACATTCCAGTGCAATCACTTGAAGAGCAGTGGGATGTTGAAGGTCTTGAAGAGCGATTAAAAGAAGATTTCTTAGTTGAAATGCCGATCGGTCAAATGCTCAAAGATGACGACAAACTTCACGAAGAGAATCTAGTAGAGAAAATTCAAGAAGTTGTTGGTCAGGCCTATGAGCTAAAAGAGCAAATGGTTGGTAGTGATGTATTACGTCAGTTTGAAAAAGCGGTTATGCTACAGACACTTGATGGCTTGTGGAAAGACCATTTAGCGGCAATGGATCATCTACGTCAAGGTATTCATTTACGTGGTTACGCGCAAAAGAATCCGAAGCAAGAGTTTAAACGTGAGTCATTTGAATTATTCCAAGATTTATTAGAATCGCTTAAAACTGATGTCATTGTATTGTTATCTAAGATTCAAGTACAAAGTCAAGAAGATGTTGATGCGGTAGAAGAGCAACGTCGTCAACAAGAAGCAACAGAGCTTGAGTTCCAACATCCAAGCGCTGGAGAAGAAGACGAAAGTCATGGACAAAATGCGCAGCAGACCGTTATTCGTGAGACCGAAAAAGTTGGTCGTAATGAGCCTTGTCCTTGTGGTTCTGGCAAGAAGTATAAGCAGTGTCACGGTAAATTGAGCTAGTAGTTTGTTAGTTTAACACCGTAAAAATGCCAATTAGTCTTGCTAATTGGCATTTTTTTATCTCGAATAAAAGGCTAACTTATGAGGAGAAACTCCACTTCATTATCTCGCTAGCTTATCTAGTTGACGCTATTGATTTACGGCTGTTTCATAGAGAGTCAGGAGGGCGTAGATAGAATGGTGGGTCATTGACTTGTCATTCTGTTGATAATCTTAGAGTTTCGCGTGCGAATTTAAGCTCATAAGTAGAATGAGTGAGAAATGATTTTAATATTAACGAACCTCCATAAAAAAGCCGCCGTGATAGTGTTATCACGGCGGCCTCTATTTGACTAACTACGTTAGCTAACTTTAGTTAGCGCGCCGTCTTTAAGTTGATATTGGCTCGTTTCAACCATACCAAGGAAGTCATCACGCTTATCATAGAAGCTTGTTGTTACGTAGTTAACATCATCTGACATGGTTGGGAACTGATGAAAATCAACAGTGAAGCTGTCGCTATTCGCTGTGACAACACCAATACCATGCTTCCATAGCTCTGACATTTTTAACGTCGTTGGTACGTCACTACGTGTAGTCGCTGTTTGAGTTAACAAGTTAAAGAATGGATTTAGTGCTTTAAAGGTTGCAGCTGACTCAGGTGCAAGCGAAGAGGCTAGTCCTTGAAGCGCGTCATCGATAAAGGTACCTTGCGTGCCAGACGAAATCGATGATGCGGTAAATCCATAGCTACGAAGGCCTGTAACACTGCTTGGTGCATGCTCACTAACGTAACTTGAATGAACATCACCTGATAGGGTAATCACGCCAGCAGCACTCAATAAATCATTGGTCAGTTTTGCTTTAGCTTGCGGGAAACCATCCCAGTGATCAGCATTGACGTAAAAACGATTTTTAAATAACGCCGGGATAGCGTCAGAATCGAACATTCCTTCAAGTTGTGGAATGCCAGTTGATACGCGGTCGCTACTTAAATCAAAAATTAATGGTGCAAATGATACTGAGCTACCCATAACTTTCCAAGTTGCTGTAGATGTCATCACTTGTTGACTTAGCCACGCCGTTTGTTTATCACCGAAGGCATTTTGTGATTGTGGGTCAATCGATGCTTTGTAACCAGCGTAGAGGTCAAATACATCTTTTATCACCATATAACGACTGCCAAGTTTAGAGAATAGCGAGGCTTTACCTAATGTCATATAAGCAATGCCGCGCTCTAATCCGTCACTGCTTAGCACATCAAGGTTATAGACTGCTTTTAGTGAGGCTGGAATTTGTTTAATGATTTCATTGAGGTAATCAATAACAAGCTTGCCACTAACAACCTTAGCTGCCATGGCTGCGCCTTTTGTTGCCGCAGTTTGTGCATCATCACCTACAATTGACATGTAATCTGCTTTGTAAAGGCCAGCGACAACATCTGTTAATACGGTCTTAAGTACGTTGTACTGTGGCGCATCAATATCGATATACGCCATAAATGTTGCTTGAACAAATGCTGTCGCATTCGCTAAAGGAATGCCCTTAGCTTGTGCGATAACAGCCGATGTTGTTGCTTGGTCCATGACTACAGTGCCCGGGAAAGCATCTTCGGGAATCAAGTGATCAGGACGATGTGTTCTAAAGTCTGTCATTAACAGTTTTACGTGTTTACCAAAATCAAAATCGCGGTAAATTGTTGTATTCGGGAATAGGTGCTCTTGTGTAATAGCCAGTTCGCCTTTTCCTAAGTCGATAGTTTTATCACTGGCGTGTTCATGATCAATTGGCATGTATTCAAAATACACGCGCTCAGAATTTTGTTTGCGCTGCAGGTTTTTCTCATCGCTTGCGCCATCAGTTGTGGTGGCGACATTTTGCCAACTATCATCACTAAATTCGTGATCATCCCAAATCGCAATCATTGGGAAATTTTCATGAACCTCACGCAACACTTCATCGCTGCGGTAAGTTTTATAAAGCTCACGATAGTTAGACATGCTTTGCGCAGAATAATAAGCTTTGTCGCCTTGACCTATTTTTATTGCGCCGTCAGTATCAGTAAATTCAAAAGAACGACCATCCACATTTTGGAATTCAGGATCGCCAGTTGTTTCATAGATGTAGTCGCCAAGATGCACAACAAAATCAAGCTCAGGTTGGTTCAATACTGACAGGTAAGCATTATAGAAACGGCCTACGTAATCCTGACAGCTTACAAAAGCGAATTTAACGGCTTGATCGGCAGTTGTCTCAGGCGCTGTCTTAGTACGACCGACATTAGTGACATATTGGACTTCATCGTTAATGTAAACAAAGCGATAGTAATAGGTTTTGTATGGGTCTAAATCAGTGACACGGACTTTTAAACAATGGTCATTGTCTTTGTATGCGTTAAGCATTTCATCAACACGAATATCCGTGAACTCTTTGTCAGTAGCAACTTGCAATTGTACCTTTATATCATCTGCGGCCATGTCTTCAACGCGCGTCCATAAAATCACGCTATCAGGTTTAGGATCGCCAGACATTAATGATTGAGGGAAAAATTTTGCGCCTGGCTGTAAGCCTGTTGGTTTTGGTGTTGGCGTAGGTGCTGGCGGCGGCGTTGGTGCCGGTGAACTATTAGATGAACCGCCACATCCGGCAAGACCACCCAAAGCAACAGCTGAAGCACTGACCACAATCGTGGACAGGAATTTACGGCGTGTATAACTCATTACTAAAATCCTTTGTTTATTATTTTTGTTGTTAATGTAAGCCCTAGACTTTCATCATCGAGTTTATGTCGTGGTTTAGCACTTTAAAAGGGATTTTTGAAGATATTAAGACAAAGTTCGAATTTGGCGCAAAAGGTAAAACGAGTGCACCAAAGTGGTGCGAGCGAGGAGGTGTTTATAACATTAATTCACATCATTTTTCTTTTGTAACAATAGGTTACTAACTTGGTATGGCTCTTGTAATTGTCTCACTAACTAATTTAAAAACGACAAGGGCTCACTATGAAACTAATTATCGCCATTATTAAGCCATTTAAGCTTGATGATGTGAGAAATTCAATTAGCGAAGCAGGTATTGAAGGATTGACTGTTTCAGAAGTACGCGGCTTCGGCCGTCAGAAAGGACACACCGAGTTATATCGCGGCGCGGAATATCAAGTCGATTTTCTACCAAAGATGAAGCTAGAAATAGCGTGTGACGATCAAAATGTAGATCGAGTCATTGAAGCGATTACTGCGGCTGCTCACACTGGGAAAATCGGTGATGGAAAAATATTTGTAACGAATTTAGAACAATCAATTCGTATTAGAACTAATGAAATTGGCTGTGAAGCGCTGTAAGGAGCAATGATGGAAGAATTAACACAATTAGGCACGACTGTTACCGAACTTCGTTTCGCCTTAGATACATTTTACTTTTTAATATCTGGTGTCCTCGTGATGTGGATGGCTGCCGGTTTTGCCATGTTAGAGGCTGGTCTTGTTCGCTCTAAAAATACGACTGAAATTTTAACGAAAAATATTTGTTTGTACGCCATCGCCTGTACCATGTTTTTGCTGGTTGGTTACAACATTATGTATGTCGATAATGCTGAAGGTGGCTGGTTACCTTCAATCGCTGGTTTTATAGGTGCTCAAGCCGATGGTGCAGATCACGCGTTGGAATCTGATTTCTTTTTTCAAGTGGTGTTTGTCGCGACAGCAATGTCTATTGTGTCTGGTGCCGTTGCCGAACGAATGAAGCTTTGGGCATTCTTAGTATTTACCGTTGTCTTAACTGGCTTTATTTATCCAATTGAAGGTTACTGGACTTGGGGAGGTGGTTTCATATCTGCGCTAGGATTTGTAGATTTTGCGGGCTCAGGAATTGTGCACATGGCCGGTGCTGCGGCGGCAGTCGCTGGTGTGCTCTTGTTAGGTGCACGTAAAGGTAAATATGGTCCTAATGGTCAAGTTAATCCAATTCCAGGGTCTAATTTACCAATGGCTACGTTGGGAACATTTATCTTGTGGATGGGCTGGTTTGGCTTTAATGGTGGATCGCAGTTATTGGTTTCTGATGCCGAAAACGCATCGTCAGTGGCTAAAATATTTGTGAACACGAATAGTGCTGCTGCATTAGGGGCAATCAGTGCATTAATCGTTTGTCGATTATTGTGGGGAAAGGCTGATTTGACCATGATATTAAATGGCGCATTAGCTGGACTGGTTGCCATCACAGCAGATCCATTATCGCCTTCATTGCCTGTCGCTGCACTCATTGGATTATTAGCTGGTGGCTTAGTTGTTTTTTCAATCGTGATGCTGGACAAGGTGTGTTTTGACGACCCTGTTGGTGCCGTTTCTGTTCACGGTGTGGCTGGTTTCTTTGGGTTAATGCTTGTGCCATTTAGTAACGCCGATGCCACTTTCTTTGGTCAATTAACAGGTGCTGCGATTATCTTTGCTTGGGTATTTGGTACAAGTTTCGTCGTATGGTTAGTGCTTAAAAAGACCATGGGTATTCGTGTTAGCGAAGAAGAAGAGTATCTTGGTATGGATATCGCTGATTGTGGAATAGACGCCTATCCAGAGTTTGTGACGGTGAAAGGCAGTTAATTCATCTAGTACTCAGTTACAGGTATTAAAATCCAAAGCCCATGACGAATATCGTCATGGGCTTTGTCATTTTGGGTGTAGCTTGGGTATTCATCCCTTGCTATGATGCGCCTTAATAATTGTTATAAATGAAATCAGCATGAAACATATTCATATATTAGGTATTTGTGGCACCTTTATGGGCGGCATTGCAATTTTAGCTCGCGAGTTGGGGTTTAGAGTTACAGGAAGTGATGCCAATGTCTATCCGCCAATGAGTACACAGCTTCAAGAAAGTGGCATAGAATTAATTGAAGGGTACGATCCAAGCCAGTTAGAGCCTGCACCAGATTTAGTTGTCGTTGGAAATGCAATGAGTCGCGGTAATGCATGTGTTGAATTTATGCTCGATCGCAATATTCCATATACGTCAGGGCCACAATGGCTTCTTGAGAATTTACTCAAAGATCGTTGGGTTATTGCGCTTTCTGGCACCCACGGAAAAACAACGACAGCAAGCATGGTTGCATGGATATTAGAAGACAACAATCAACAACCAGGGTTTCTCATTGGCGGCGTACCTCAATGTTTAGGAGTATCGGCAAAACTGGGTGACGCACCATTTTTTGTTGTTGAAGCAGATGAATATGACAGTGCTTTTTTTGATAAGCGATCTAAGTTTGTCCATTATCGCCCACGAACGTTGGTTATTAACAATCTTGAGTTTGATCATGCCGATATCTTTCCTGATTTAGCGGCAATTGAACGTCAGTTTCATCACCTTATTAGAATGGTCCCGAGTAATGGGTTAATCATTTCGCCAACGGACACTAAATCTTGTGATGATGTGTTAGCAATGGGTTGTTGGAGTGAGACTCAAACCATGGGAGAAAATGGTGATTGGTCTTATCAGATGCTTAATGCCGATGGTTCGAGTGTTAAAATCTGTTATCAAGGAAAATATGTCGGACAGTTAGATTGGGATCTTATTGGAAAGCATAATGTCCAAAATGCATTGATGTCTATTGCTGCTGCGCGGCACGTTGGTATCGGACCTGCACAAGCCATTGATTCTTTATCACGGTTTGTTAACGCAAAACGCCGTTTGGAAACTAAAGGCTGTGTAAATGATGTAACTGTTTATGATGACTTTGCACATCACCCCACGGCTATTCACACAACACTTGAAGGTTTGCGAGCTAACGTTGGTCAACAGCGTATTTTCGCTGTTCTAGAGCCACGGTCTAATACCATGAAGCAAGGTGTGCATCAGCACACGTTATTTAATTCGATGATTGAAGCTGACGCGATATTTTTGTATCAACCGGATGATATACATTGGAATATGCGAGAAATGGTCTCGGAAAACTCACCAGAGACAGTGATTGAAAACCAACTAGATAAATTAGTTGAGCAAATTGTTGAACAAGCTCAACCTCATGATCATTTGTTAGTCATGAGCAATGGCGGTTTTGGCGGTATACATCAGAAGTTACTTGACGCTTTGGCGCTAAAGGAGATGGTATAATGGCAACGTTTGAAAGGCGTGTAACACTCGCACTTACCGGTGCATCAGGTGCGCCATACGGTTTGAGATTATTGCAACAATTACTCGCTGCTAAAACCCAAGTTTATTTATTGTTGTCGGATGCTGCAAAAATTGTCTTAGCAACGGAAGCTGACTTTGACATTCCAACTGAGCATGATGCGGCGCAAACTTTTTTAAATAGCCATTTTAATGGGCTAGATAATCAAATTCAGTTGCTTGAAAAAAGTGATTGGTTTAGCGCACCAGCCTCTGGTTCATCCTCGCCAAAACAAATGGTTATCTGTCCGTGTTCAATGGGGACTCTGTCAGCAATTAGTCATGGGGCGAGTAACAATCTCATTGAACGTGCTGCCGATGTGGTTTTAAAAGAACGAGGTCAATTATTGATTGCATGGCGTGAAAGTCCTTTATCGTCGATACATTTAGAGAATATGTTAAGTCTATCTAAGCTTGGCGTAACCTTGATGCCATTGGCACCGGGCTTTTATCACAAGCCACAATCACTTGAAGAAATTATTGACTTCATGGTAGCCAGAATATTAGACCATTTAGATATTGAGCAAACGCTTGTACTTCCTTGGATGTCTGAAAATAAATAGTGATCTTGATCACAAGTGTGTGTTGGCTATTAGCGTTGCCAATCGTTAATAGCTAGGATCTCATCGTCTAAAACCTGTTAGGAATCGTGATGATTAAACACACTACCGAAGTGATGATCAGCAAACAAGAAATCGACGACAAAGTTGTTGAGCTTGGCAAACTTATTGAAACCCACTACAAAGATTCAGAAAATTTATTAATGGTTGCGTTGTTACGTGGCTCTGTGGTCTTTTTAGCGGATTTATGTCGCGCTGTAGACTTACCTTTATCTATCGATTTCATGACAGTATCGAGCTATGGTTCGAGCATGGAAAGCACCCGAGATGTAAAAATACTTAAAGATTTAACTGAAAGTATTAAAGATCGTGATGTGATTATTGTTGAAGATATCATTGATACAGGTAATACGTTGTCTAAAGTTGTTGAAATCTTGACATTACGTGAACCTAAGTCGTTAACACTTTGTACGTTATTAGATAAACCATCACGTCGTGAAGTTGACGTGGACGTTGATTGGATTGGTTTTAGTATTCCTGATGAGTTTGTTGTTGGTTACGGTATTGATTATGCTGAAAAGTATCGTAATCTACCGTATGTTGCCAAGGTTATTCCATTAGAAGATTAATGGTCTTGAGGCGTCAGCGGCAACACGACATTACGTTTGTTAATTGCCGCAGTGATCGCAGGCACTAAGTGAGCGTGTTTCTTATGAAGATAATGTATCAAATTGATATGTTTTAGCATGGGAGACACGCGTTTAATGTTGTTATTACTAAAGTGAGTCGCAATTATTTCATCGGCACGTTGCTCTGTACTTAGAACGTAGTCGACACGATCTAAAGTAAGTAATTTAAACTTATTGAGTGTGCCACCAACGCGCAATACATAGCGAGGAAATTGATCAACGAATCGCTCTTCCCATTGAACACCACGATGCATTCCAACGTTAAATCGTAAAATATCTTCAGGTCGTTTAAAGTCTGTTTTCCCATTAATAGTATAGGCGTAGGCAGAAAGCTGATACAACGTGATGGGAATAGGAATTAAATTAGGGTAGATTTCATCTATTCCTTCGATACGTAGTAATTCACCATCGACGTTACCTTGATTGCTAAAAATTAACGATCGCTTTGATGGCAAGGCCATAACTTCTAATTCAATGCCTAGTTCGCGATAAATTGGTGATAAGAAATTAAAAACGTGCTGCTGGATTTCACTGGTTTTTATTTGACCAAGCGTTATTTTATCTGGGAAGTCGATTTCTTGTGCTGATGTTATCGCTGTTGATAATTGAGGTGTAGTCATTTTGGCAGAAGCGAAAGGGGAGCCAGTGCTTAAACACAGAAATAATATACTGCCCATGATGAATCGCGTCATTAATGTACTCCATTGTCATCTTTATCGATGTTACTGCATTCCTGTTGCACAATCTTAATCAATTTGTTGAGTAAACAAAACACCCTAGTTCAAATTTATTAGCACCGTCATAAAAGTGTCATAAATGCCTGTATTTTTATACCTGTTGTCATTAAAACTGAATGGCTTTAGTAAAGCGAGAAACTTGCTAAATGTTAGTCATAATACATATTGTAAAGTCATTCTAGGTAACGACTCCTACGTTATCCTAATGTTCTACGTCTGTGTAGAAATTAATAAATACCTTATAGCAACGTACAACAGTATCGATACCTGAGTTTCATTGATGGTGGTGATTTATCTTTATTGCTAAATCATAGTCATTAATTCAAATAGTGGCGTATAATAGCGCCAAATTTTCCAGTCGTTTTTCTCAATCATTAGGAAATTCATGAGCGCATTAAGTATAAAAGGCCTGACTAAAACCTATAAAGGTGGTGTTGAGGCGTTGAAAGGTATTGATTTAACCGTTGAACAAGGCGATTTTTATGCTTTGTTAGGCCCAAATGGCGCAGGTAAATCAACCACCATTGGTATTATCTCGTCACTCGTCAATAAAACCCAGGGCGATGTTGAAGTCTTTGGGTATAACCTAGATACCGATCTTGTCAAGGCAAAGCAACAAATAGGACTCGTTCCCCAAGAATTTAACTTCAATCAATTTGAGACAGTGTTACAGGTTGTCATGAATCAGGCTGGATACTACGGTGTAACGCGAAAGCTTGCTTTGGAACGTGCTCAGAAATATCTTACTGAATTAGATTTATGGGATAAACGAAATGCACGCTCAAGAGAATTATCTGGTGGTATGAAGCGTCGATTAATGATCGCAAGAGCGTTAATGCATGAGCCTCGTTTGCTTATTTTAGATGAGCCAACAGCGGGAGTTGATATAGAACTTCGCCGCTCAATGTGGGACTTCTTACAGCAGCTTAATGAGCAAGGCGTGACGATTATTTTAACAACACATTATCTCGAAGAAGCCGAGTCATTATGTCGCAACATTGGCATTATTGACCATGGAACTATTGTTCAAAATACCAGTATGAAGGCGTTGTTATCTCAATTAAACATTGAGACATTTGTTCTTGATATTAACCCTGTAGAAAATGACGTGTCATTGTCAGGGTTTGAAACTCGTTTGTTGGACGACCATACATTAGAGGTCGACGTCGAGCAGGGCCATGAGCTCAATACATTATTTACCGAGCTTTCCAAGCATGGCATTACAGTAATGAGTATGCGTAATAAAGCCAATCGTTTAGAAGAATTATTTCTTCGTTTAGTTAATCAAACGCGCTAGGAGAGTCACTTTGTCTGCTAATTTTATTGCTTTAAAAAGCTTACTGACGAAAGAAATTAATCGTTTTACTCGCATCTGGTTGCAAACCTTAGTCCCGCCAGCAATTACCATGAGTTTGTACTTTGTCATTTTTGGAACCTTAATTGGTGAGCGCATTGGCACTATGTCAGGGTTCAGTTACATGGAATTTATTGTTCCTGGCCTAATTATGATGTCGGTTATTACCAATTCGTATTCCAATGTGGCCTCGTCATTCTTTAGTTCTAAATTTCAGCGTAATGTTGAAGAGCTATTAGTTGCGCCAGTGCCAACGTGGATTATTATTGCTGGTTATGTTGGCGGTGGTGTTGCGCGAGGCTTGCTTGTTGGGTGTATTGTCACTGTGTTATCACTCTATTTTGTTAACCTCAATATTGCTAATTTAGGTGTGTTATTAATTAGTGTTCTGTTTACATCGATTTTGTTTTCGCTGGGCGGTTTAATCAATGCTATTCTCGCAAAAAGCTATGATGACATCAGTATTATTCCAAATTTCGTTTTGACACCTCTGACTTATTTAGGCGGCGTCTTTTATTCGTTAACGTTACTTCCTGATTTTTGGCAGGGTGTGTCGAAAGCGAATCCGATTGTTTATATGATTAATACGTTCAGATATGGTTTCTTAGGCGTGACTGATATTCCACTGGTGTATTCTTTCTCGATTATTTTCTTATTTGTTGCGGCTTTGTTTAGTCTTGCGTATTGGATGATTTCTCGCGGTTACGGTTTACGTTCTTAGGATATTGATATGTCATTTGCAAACTCACATGAAATTGTTACTAATCAAGAAGGGCTTAATGAAAACCTAGATGATATTGTCAATAAGCATTTAGCCCACGAATTTCGTAAACCGTATCAGCAACATTCGATTGATGGTTTTAAAAGTGTTGAACAAGAAATTGCACGCGCTGGTAAACCTATCATATTTGATTCATGCTGCGGCGTTGGTGACAGTACAATAAATATCGCACGTCAACATCCTGAGCATTTCGTTATTGGAATGGATAAGTCTGGTCATCGATTGAATAAAAACGAAGCTTACGAGCAACATGGCGTCGATAACTTTATGTTACTGAGAACCGATTTAAACGATTTTTGGCGACTGGCGTTAGAGGCCCAAATTAAGATTGATAAGCATTTTATTCTTTATCCAAACCCGTGGCCAAAAGCGAAACATATTCAACGTCGTTGGCACGGTAGTGCAGTGTTCCCAACTATCGTTGCACTTGGTGGTGAATTGGAAATGCGCAGTAACTGGCGCTTATACTTAGACGAATTTTCACAAGCGTTATCAATTGTCGGTAAATCGTCACTGGTCAAAGAGTTTGTGCCTGAGGCAACGATAACGCCGTTTGAACGGAAATATCAGGCAAGTGGACAGGCGCTGTTTCAGTTAACAGCTCATCTGTAACTATACCAAATCTGTTAAATAGATGATGGCGCTGGGCCTAGTACCAATAAATTTAGTCAGTACAAGTGATTAGCTAATTGCAAGAATTGGTATTGTCGACGTGAAAAGCTAGCATTGACGTTTAATGCTAGCTTGAGTTTTATACCTATTGCAATTGGTATTATTAGGCTTGTTTTAACAACAATTGAGCAATGGTTTCTATACCTAAGCCGGTTGCGCCTGGCGACCATTTCGCGTTACCGCTGTCTTGGAAACATGCCGCAAGGTCGAAGTGAATCCAACCTTTACCGTTATTTGGCACAAAGCGAGCTAGGAAGCCTGCCGCATTACTGGCGCCTGGTACGCCCATTTTACTGGCACCTGTATTCGCAGTATCTGCGTAATGTGATGGGCACTCAAACATATGAAATGGTGCAAGAGGAAGTTGCCAGTTCAATTCATTAACGGTATCGCCATGTGTTAGCGCGTGCGAGGCTAAGTCGTTATCTAACGAAAATACAGCATTATATTGCGTACCTACAGCCGTTAATGCTGCGCCTGTTAGTGTCGCGGCATCGATAATTAATGGTGCACCACTTTCTCCGGCAGCCATTAAACCATCTGCTAATACTAAGCGGCCTTCGGCGTCAGTATTGAGGATTTCAACCGTCGTTCCATTTTTGTACGTAATGATATCGCCAAGTTTATAAGCCTCGCCATTAATCAGGTTTTCAGCACAACATAAAATAAGTTGTACACGCTTGCTTAATCCTTGGCTAATCGCGAGTGATAATGCGGCTGTAACAGTTGCAGCTCCGCCCATATCACATTTCATGGTCATCATGCCTGGGCCACTTTTGATGGTATAGCCACCGCTGTCAAAGGTGATACCTTTTCCAACTAACGCCGCGGCAACAGGTGATTCGTTATCGCCTGTTGGATTGTAATCTAATATCAGCATGGCAGGTACGCGTTTACTTGCGCGGCCAACGGTGTGAACACCGACCCAGCCAGCCTCTAATAATTCGTCGCCTTTAATTATTTGAGCGCTAACATATTCGCCACCGACACGGTTAATTTCTTTGATGGCGCTGTCAATCAGTGATTCTGGATAGACGTCTTCTGGGGCACCGTTAATTGCTGCTACAGCCCAATCACGTGATGCTTGACGCGCGTTTAAAATTGTTAATTGCGATGTCGGTGTGTTTTGTGCCCAATTTAAGTCTGATTTACCTTTTGAAACACTAAAGCCTTTGGCAAAGGCCCATTGATACGCTAGGCTCCAGTTGTCGCCTGCAAGTGATACATTGTTAATGCCTTGCGTTTGCAATCGTCGTGCGCCACGTTGAATTAATTCAAGTTGGTTTGCGTCATCACCTGTCGCATGAATAGTCATGGCATCGCCATTACTCGTTAATAGGGCATTGTTGCCCCATTTTGCTTCGGCGGTGTCAAAAGAAAGTAAAATAGAGAGTGTTGAACTCATGAATTATGTCCTGCTGAAATTGATGGAATTATCATTTATAGTGTGGCGATTATAACAATAAAAAGGCTTAGGCATGGAACAATCTACGTTTTCGAATGAACCCTTATCAATCGAATCATTACCTGCGTATCAATCACAAGAAAGCACACCATTGGAGCCTGCTTATATTAAAGCGAATAATATACTTAGAATTGTCTCTTTTTCAGTAATTTTATTGATTATAGCGGTGATCAAATGGCAGCCTTTTTCTCCACTGTCAGCTGATGCATCGCACGTGTTTAGCATCATTCTTGCAGTCGCTGGTGCCATTAGTTTATTTGCCATTGTCATGGGGTATCTGTATGACAAAAATAAATCTTATACCCTACGAGAGCATGATATTAGTTTATATTCCGGTGTCATTTTCAAAAAAGTCACTATCCAGCCATTTTTACGCATTCAGCACATTGAGCTAAAGCGTGGGCCTATTGATCGCAAGTTAGACTTAGCAAGTATTCAGGTGTTTAGCGCTGGTGGCGCATTGCACACGTTTGAGCTTCCTGGGCTAACTCACGACGATGCGTTATCAATGCGTCAATATATACTTGATCATAAGGATGTAACTGTTCATGGATAATTGGCAACGCGTTTCCAAGGTATCCATTGTCGATTATTTCGTTAAGAACTTGATACGACTAGTATCAACATCGATTTATGCGATCCCAGCGATATGGGCGTCATCTGATACATTAAAAGAACACTTAGATTACGTTGTCTTGGGCGGGGGGGCTGTCATTTCGTTGCTGTTCGTTGCGGCGTTCTTGCAATATTTCTTTTTTAAATACCGTTTAAAAGAAGATAATATCGAAATCCACTCTGGCGTGCTGTTTAAGAAGCATCTCGATTTACCGTTCACTCGAGTACAAAACGTTAAGCTGATAACGCCTGTGTACTTTAGGCCTTTCGATTACACCACCATGGAGCTTGATACCGCGGGTAGTGCAAAAAATGAAGCAAACATCGTTGCTGTACCAAAAGACAAAGCAAATGCAATGAAGCAGCAAATATTGGCTTATCAAGCGTTGCATCAAGCAGAAGAGCAGGTTGATGAGCAAAAAGAGAGTGATAAAGAAAGTGTTGCAAACGAGGCTGCTGTTGGTGATGAAAAACTATTGAATGAGCGCTCGCTACTTGATCTTGTTATCCACGGTTTAACTAATAATCGTGTCTTTTTCTTCTTAGCTATTTTAGCGCCGATGGCCGATAGTATTTTCGAATATGCGAATCAATTTTTGTTGAGTTTTGGTTTTGACGTAAAGGCATTTCTATTTGATGCTGAGCACCCGTGGTGGCAGTTGTCATTATACTTTATTGCATCTTTCATCATGGCTTATTTCATTGTTATGTTGATATCAATACTAGGGGCAATAATTGCTTTTTATGGCTACAAATTAACAAAGCGAGATAATAATTATATTCAGCGCAGTGGCTTATTATCGATTCATGAAGTTGTGATGAAAAAGCCTCGTTTGCAAATGATTGTTCGCCAACAAGATTGGTTAGATGTATTAATTAAGCGCATTAACCTTAAGTTTGAGCAAATGGGTGGCTTGGAACGCCATCAGCAAAATAATGTTCGCAATAAGCTCATGGTGCCTTCGGTTAAAGAAAACGAATGCCGTGAATTAATTGATGAGATGTGGCCGACGAACAAGATGACACAAGTCGACTATCAGCCGATATCTCAGCGCTTTATTGTACGAGGTATCGGTTTATTTATTACACCTATTACTTTGTTGCTGTGTGTTATTGCTGTGGTCAGTGAACAATGGATAATAGTGCCGCCAGCTATCGTCTTTTTTGTGATTGCAAGTGGACTTATTTGGTGTCGTTGGAAACGCTGGGGTTATGCAATGGATGACGAATATGTTTATGTACGCAAGGGATTACTCGGCGTTAACTATTACTGTTTCGCGATAGAAAAAACGCAAATGGTAAAGTTTAAACAAAGTATATTCCTAAGACGTCACAAATTATGTCATACAGCCTTTGTTACCGCGGCTAGTTCGCTTACGATTCCGTTTATTCCACAAGATATTGGTTGGCATTTAATGTCACAAAGCTTGTATAAAGTGGAATCGTTAAAGAAAAATTGGATGTAAATAATGCAGTTTAAAACCCCATTAAATAAAGCGCGACTCATCAAACGATATAAGCGTTTTCTTGCAGACGTCGTATTAGAAGATGGTAGTGAAACCACTATTCATGTGGCAAATACCGGCGCAATGACAGGATGTGCTGAACCCGATGATTGGGTTTGGTATAGCACGTCACCTAATCCAAAACGAAAATATCCCTTTAGTTGGGAGCTTACCCAAACTAAAACGGATCATTTTATTTGCGTCAATACTATGCAAGCTAATACATTGGCCGAAGAAGCGATAGAAAATAAAACAATTTCTGAGTTGACTGGATATGGGCAATTAAAACGAGAAGTTAAATATGGTGACGAAAACAGTAAAATTGATGTTTTATTGAGCGATAACAACAAGGTAGATTGCTTTGTTGAGGTAAAAAGCGTTACTTTATATAGAGAGAACGGTAAAGGCGCCTTTCCTGATGCGGTCACAACGCGTGGTCAAAAGCATTTACGTGAATTGATGGCTATCAGTCATGCAGGAAATAGAGCGGTTTTATTATTTATTGTTTTACACAGTGGCATTGAAACAGTGACCTGTGCAAAAGATATTGACCCAAAATATGCGCAATTATTAGAACAAGCTGTTGCATCTGGTGTCGAAGTATTGGCGTATGGATGCTCAATGTCTAATGAATCATTGGTCGTTAATCGTTCATTACCCGTATTAATTTAATCAGGGGCTTGAAAAATATAATTTCACCCCCATAAATGTAGCCAACAATTTAAGGCAATCTTAATCAAGTAATGATTTGCCATTGCAAAGTTAATTTGCTATACATACCGCGCCTTTTTTTTAAGGCAACGGACGTAGCGAACGTTGGCTAGGACAGGAGAAAGAAAATGCCTACAGAAAAAGCTAAACAAATAGGCTTCATGGCGCTAGCAGGGCTAGAACCTTACCAGGAAAAACCGGGTGAGGAATACATGAATGATGACCAATTAGAGCATTTTAAAAAAATTCTTGAAGCATGGCGTAATCAACTTCGTGAAGAAGTAGATCGCACCGTACATCACATGCAAGACGAAGCTGCAAACTTCCCTGATCCTGTAGATCGTGCTGCCCAAGAAGAAGAATTTGCTTTAGAACTTCGTACACGAGACCGTGAACGTAAGTTAATTAAGAAAATCGAAAAAACACTGGCACTTATTGAAGAAGATGATTTCGGATTCTGTAAGACGTGTGGAATTGAGGTTGGTATTCGCCGCTTAGAAGCACGACCAACAGCTGATCAATGTATCGATTGTAAAACCCTATCGGAAATTAAAGAACGCCAAATGGCGGGTTAACTTCCAACAAGAACGGTGCTAAGGCACCGTTTTTTATGTCAACTATCTCCTCTATTTATGACTCAATATCGCGGACGTTTTGCTCCATCCCCTTCGGGTGACTTACATTTCGGCTCATTAGTTGCTGCACTCGGTAGTTATTTAGATGCCAAAGCGAATAATGGTCAGTGGCTTGTTCGCATGGAAGATATTGATCCACCCCGTGAAGTTGCAGGGGCAAGTGATTCAATTTTACGAACATTAGAAGCGTTTGGCTTACATTGGGATGGTGATATTGCTTATCAAAGCCAACGTCATGAGTTTTACCAACATCATCTAGAGCAGCTCATTGCCGATGGCTTTTGTTATGGTTGTGACTGCACACGAAAGATGATTATGAGTGGTGGCGGTTTGTATCAAGGAACTTGCCAGCACAAAGCCAACGGTAAATTGACTACGCCACATTCATTGCGCTTTGTAAACAATCACGGCGTTAGCGGCTTTGATGATCGATTATTAGGCCGTATTGAAGTTGGTGAAGACTTTGCTAATGAAGATTTTATCTTAAAGCGCAAAGACGGGTTATACGCTTATCAGCTCGTTGTCGTGCTCGATGATATGGAGCAGGGCATCACTGATGTTGTTCGTGGTAGTGATT
>MPDF01000040.1 GCA_001874365.1 Gammaproteobacteria bacterium MedPE
CCCTTTGTAATATTGCAAAGGGGCTTTTTTCATCTACATTACATAACGTAGAAACGCATTAATACCTTTTATTCTAAACCTTTACTTTTCAATATTTGTCTAATCTAAAATCCCTTCAAGAATAACAACGAAAATTAAGAAATATTAATCTGCGCGATCAAAATCACATAATTATAAATTAATTTACATTGAACCATATTAAACAGACTGGTATTGTTGCCAACATGTAAAAGGATGTACTAAAAAAAATAACATTTAGTATAAAAATGTAACAATCTAAGGATGGCTCACTATAATAGTTAAAAATCGATGAAGGTTACTTATGAGAGAAGTAAACAAACTAGCTCAAGCTATAAGATTTGCTTTATTAGCGGGTACAATAGCAATTCCAGCTACATCTTTTGCTGCAAATGAAAAGGCGAAAGAAAAAACAGACAAAATAGCCGTTCAGGCTAAAGCTAAAGCAACTAATAAATCTTCAGATATTGAAGAAGAAGTTGAAGAAGTTGTTGAACGTATTGCAGTTACAGGTTCTCGAATCAAGCGTAGTGAATTCTCAAACGCATCGCCAATTCAAGTAGTAAGCGGTGAAGTTTCTCGTGAATTAGGTTTATTTGATACAAGTGCAATGCTGCAAAGTACTTCGCAGGCTTCAGGCCAGCAAATAGATAGTACTTTTAATGGTTTCGTCTTAGACAATGGTCCTGGTGCAGCGACAGTAGGATTCCGTGGACTCGGCGCAGATAGAACCCTTGTATTAGTCAATGGCCGAAGAATCGCACCAGCAGGTGTCGGCGGTGCCCCAGTTGCACCAGATTTAAATCTTATTCCTACAATAATGATCGATCGAATTGAAAACTTATTCGATGGTGCGTCTACCGTTTATGGTTCTGACGCAATTGCAGGTGTGGCAAATGTAAAATTAAAGTCAAACGTTGAAGGTTTTCAAATTAACGGATCTTTTTCTGCTCCAACTGATGGTGGTGAGCAAACTGCATTAGGTTTGATGTATGGTACAACTGGAGATAACTACTCATTCACTATAGGCGGTGAGTACAATGATCGTCAAAGACAAACATTCGGACAGAACACCTTTTTAAGTGATTGTGAAGAACGAATTTTTGAAGGTGAGGACGGAAATGAGTATCGCGGTCGACGCGGTGACGGCCCATCAGCAACACCACATTCTAACTGTGCGTTATTCCCATTAACTAACCGCATGTCTATTCCATTTTTCGGCAGTGTATATAGAACAGAAGGCACTACGAACATTGGTATTCCTAACTATAGTGATTCAACGCTTAACCCTGACAATGTAGCTTTCTTTCAAAGTCAAGGTGTTAATGCAATTCATGCTGACAGTAACGGTGATGGTATCAATGATACAGCAATCTGGGATGGAAATGGCGATGGTCTACTCGATTTTGATTTTGCTGACCCAATCTATTCATACTTAAATTCTAGTGAAAGGAATAAGCAAGATTGGGTAAGTAAGTTAGAACGTGTTTCTATTTACGCGACAGGTGATTACCTTTTCCAAGATGATAACGATACTCGTTTCTTCTACGAAGGTTTATATGCTAAACGTGATTCAGGCACTATTGCAGGAACAGGACAAATTTTCCCAACAGTTTCTGCTGATAACCCGTTTAATATTTGTGGTAGTGACCCTATCAATGGCATTGACTGTCGTGCAGGTGTAGGTGCTCCTTATGGTGCACAAAGCGCTACACCAATTATTAACATTCGAGGCGATAGAGATCGTCAAGCAGTCGATGTGTATCAATACCGATTAGTTGCAGGCGTAAATGGTAACCTTGGTGCTTTAGATAATTTTGGTGAGGGTGCTTGGTCTTATGAAGTAGCATTAACTCATAGCGCTTCAAAGGGTGAGTCTTCTAGACGCGGTATAAGCCGTAGCAACTTTGCTAAATCTTTGGCAGCTGTACGAAATGACGACGGAACAATCACTTGTGGCGATGGCACTGACGGTTGTGTTCCAGTAAACTTATTCTCATCAAACATCTACACTGAAGGCGGTGGTACATTTACTAATGAAGAAGCTGCCTATCTATTAGTTAATAGTGAAGTATCTACTGAAATTGAGCAAACAATGTTCTCAGCATTCATCTCTGGTGATATGTTCACATTACCTTGGAACGATGAAGTGGTACCTCTGGTTCTTGGTGCTGAACTCCGTAAAGATAAGATAAAAACTACGCTAAATGATGTTGCACGAGAGGGACTTTACAATCTAGCAGCGGACTTAGGTGCTGACGGCTCAAAGAATTTACGCGAAATTTTCTTCGAAACCGAGTTCCCTCTTATTCGTGGTAAAGAATGGGCAGAAGAGTTAACGTTTACAGCCTCTGGCCGTGTAACTGATGAAACATTTTATGCTCCTGAGCGCGTATATAGCCTTAAAGCTATTTATCGCCCGACCGAATGGTTAACATTCCGTGGAACACGTGGTACTTCATACCGTACTCCAAATTTACGTGAACGTTTCTTAAACGGTGGCTCGAGCTTTAGCTCAATTACCGATCCATGTGTTGTTCCGGATGCGGCAAGAGTATCTGATCCATTAGATACTAATGCAGTTCAGACATATAACGCAGCAGAAGATGAACGTGAACAACGCGTTCTAGACTCTTGTTCTGCCAATGGAGTAGACCCAACATCTCTTGGCCTAAGTAATGGTTCAAATGACGGCGGTTTTACAAGCTTTGTATCAGCTGAAATAACAACTGGCGGTTCAGAAGAATTGAGCCCTGAACGTTCTTTATCAGAGACTTATGGCATTGTTGTCGAGCAACCGTTTAGTGAAGCATTCGACTTAACACTTGGTGTAACTTGGTATGATATTGAAATCACTCAAGGTGTTGCACAGCCTGGCTCGGCATTCATTGTTGGAAGATGTTTTAATAACTCTGAATCGCCTGATGGTTCAAGTGAATTCTGTAATAGCATCAATCGCGATGCTGAAACTCAACAAATTACAGGTATTAATGGCTCATTTATCAATATTGGTTTTGAAGGCTCAAAAGGTATTGACTATAACATTTTCTACGGTCAAAAATTCGTTGTTGCTGATAACGAGCTCGGTGTAGAGCTTGATATTCAAGCGACTCAACTTAAAGCCCGTAATTTTGATATTTTAGGTGATGTAGATGATAACGTTGGTGAAATTGCTAATCCTGAATGGAGAGGCTCAGCACGTTTAGGACTAACCTATAGAGACTTTAGATTTAGTTGGAGAACTCAATTTATTGGTGGTGGTCAAAACGATGATTTATTTGAGTACGACGTTAACCCTGGTTGTGACGGGTTAGATGTTTTATGTCGTCCAAAAGAAACGACTGAAGACTACACTCTTCATACTTTCTCTATGGGATATTCACAAGATAACTGGGCTGTGACTGCTGGAGTAAGAAACGTATTTAACGATGCACCTCCAGAGCTTGACGGCAGAGCAGGTGGTAATATTCGTAACATACCGCTTGGTGTTGGTTACGATACATTCGGCCGTACAGTATTTGCTTCATTTGATTATTCGTTTTAATTAGTAACATCTCTCTCAAGTCAAAAGACTCTCTAACGTAAGTTAGAGAGCCTTTTTTTTAATAAATATTAAAGGAAAAGCTATGTTTATTAACCGAAAATTAATTGGATTATTAGCAGCCGCACTGTTAACCCCCAGCACTTTAATAGCGAAAGACTACAAGCACTCAGATTTAATTGAGTCCTTCGCGGTATTACCTGCTGTTACCCAAGCAACAGTATCTCCAAATGGAAAGCGCATAATCATTCGACGTGCGACGACTAAAGATGGCGATTACATCTTAGAAGTAAGAAAAACAAGAGATTTAAAGAAAAAACCTGTGTTATTTGGCGCGAAGCACATGGAAATATCGAATGCTTTTTGGCTTAATAACGACTTAATGGCCGTAAACTTCACTCAAAATATTCAAGATGGAAACAGAAACTACTGGGTAAATAAGTTCGCCATTGTAAACGCTGATGGAAAAGAAAAGTGGCGAATTCCATTTCCAAAAGATAATCAAGCTAGATTCTCTTTAAGAAGTGTATTACCCGATGATCCTAAACATGTTTTAATGTCGTACGACATAGACGATGACCGAAAACCAGACCTAATAAAGTATAATATCTATACAGGAAGAACTAAAACTGTAATACGTTCTACCACTAAGTTGGGTGGTTTTATTGCCGATACGAAAGGAAAAATGCGTGCGGCAAGCTCATATGATTTAAAAAATAATACAATAGATCAATATGTTCGCTCTTCAGTTGACGATGAATGGGAATTAATCTATAAAAATCGTCCGGAAAATCGAGAAAGGTTTGAGTTTTTAAGTTTCTCTGCCGAAAATTTACAAGATATTTACATCAACGCTAACAGAGGTCAGGACACTACTGGTATATACACATATAATATTAAAACTAAACAATACTCAGAAAGATTATTTGGTTTAAAAAATGTTGATGTAGATGGTGTTGTACTTAGCCGTAAAAAGGCTGACCGAGGACGTTTACTAGGTTTTTCATACACAGGCAAAGAACCTAAAGTTCATTGGCTAGATGAGTATGAGCAACAATTAAGAGATGCAATAAAAGCGGCGTTTCCTGGTAAGTTTGTTTCTCTAGCGAGCCGTTCAGAAGATGACAAACAAATTGTCGTACGCACAAGCGCAGGTAACGATCCCGGCACATTTTACTTACTCAGTAATTTAAAAGATGTTCAAGTAATTGGCGAGCGCTTTCCACTCATAAATCGCGATCTTTTGGGTGATGTTAAATACATTAAATATCCTGCACGTGATGGATTAAAAATCCCAGCCTATGTAACTATTCCAAAAATCGGTAAGAAGCCATACCCAACAGTGGTTATGCCACATGGCGGCCCTTGGGTTCGAGATACAATCATTTATGATGAATGGTCGCAATTACTTGCAAGTCACGGCTATATGGTTGTTCAGCCTCAGTATCGAGGTTCAACTGGTTTTGGATTGAATCACTGGAAACTCGGTGACAATAACTGGGGTAAGACAATGCAAGACGACAAAGATGATGGCGTTAAATACTTTGTTGAAAGAGGTCTAGCGGATCCAGATAAAGTAGCGATTTTTGGTTGGAGTTATGGCGGTTATGCCGCATTTGCCGCGTCAGTTAGAGAAAATGGTCCATTTGCTTGTTCAATTGCCGGTGCAGGCGTAGCTGATTTAAGTCGAATTAGCGCTACATTGTTCAACGGTAGCCGATACGGTCGAGTTTTCCAAGGTAAAACAGTATCAGGACTATCTCCTATTGACCATGCAGAAAAATTAAATATGCCATTATTTATCATTCATGGCGATATTGATCAGCGTGTTCCAGTAAAACAGAGCCGACTAATGGTAGATAAACTAAAATCTATCGGTAAGCCTCATAAATACCTAGAACTCAAGGGAGCAGATCATTTTTACAATACTTTATATTACCGACATAAAGCAGCTTTCTATCCTGCTATGATTGATTGGTTAGCAAATTCTTGTTTTACTAAATAAAACATAGATTAGCTTATAGAATGTAGAAAAAACTAAAGCCCTTAAATTGAGATAGTTAGGGGCTTTTTATTGTTAATAATTTCTATCAATACGAAAAAATTAATCTCTCGCACTAAAATTTAACAACTGACTTAGTTTGCAAGCTACCTTATTAAAGAGGATGGAATGTATTACGCTTTACAATATGACTCTTCACAATATTTTAATCAATCTCGCCACCCGCAATAGTAATATTCACTAACACAACTATAAAATCGCGTAACATGTTAAACTAACCAACTGTTTTGTATAGGTTAATATAACTTGGCATAAGCTATGCTCTTTCGGATTATATTTTATTATTGATAACAAGAGCATCGGATCATGCAAACTACTACAAAAACATCAATTGTCGCCGCCCTTCTTCTTTCTAGCCTACTTTCAGGATGTGGCGATTCAAATGCCAAGGATGACGAAAAAGACGATAAGGAATTTGCAATCCCGGTTGTTACGACTCAAATAAAGCAGCAACCAATTTCGTCAACTTACCATTCAACTGCTACCCTAGAATCTCGTGATGACGCACAAGTTATTAGCCGTGTAACTGGTATTGTTGAGCAACTTAATGTTGAAGAAGGTGATTATGTTAAGAAAGGTCAACTACTCGCAAAAATTGATTCTCGTCGTTATCAATTAGCATTAAACAAATCACAAGCTGAACTAGCGAGTATCAATCAAGAGTTAAGCCGGTTAAAGAAACTTCAAGCTAAAAACTTAGTCAGCCGCGATCAAGTTGATAAGTTATCGTTTTCTTATCAATCAGCAAAAGCTGCGCATGATTTAGCGGCGCTGGATTTAGAAGATAGCTTAATAAAAGCACCTATTTCAGGCTACATCTCTAACAAAATGGTCAAGCAAGGCCACTTTAGTCAGTCTTATCAGCAATTGCTACATATCGTCAATCAGCAAGATTTACAGGCTGTTCTTTACGTACCAGAAGCGCAACTTGCCAATGTTAAACTTGATCAATTAGCCACGTTGTCGTTTTCCGCGCTACCAAATCAGTCATTCAATGCTCACGTTCGTTCGATTTCACCCGTGATTGATAGCAAAAGTGGTACGTTTAAAGTCATTTTAGCACTGTCTAATAACGAATCGCTCTTAAAACCAGGCATGTTTGCACAAATCTCAGTGGTTTTTGATACACATCAGGATTCACTAACGGTGCCATCAGATGCAATAATACACCGTGATGGTCAGCAATATGTATTCGTTATTAAAGATAATAAAGCCCATGAAGTGGCCGTAACCACAGGCTACCATCAAGAAGAAATTACCGAAGTAACAGGTGACATTGATTCACAAACTCAAGTCGTTATCAAAGGCCATCGTAATCTTAAAAATGATGCACTCATTGAGGTGATTAACCAACCTAAAGCAACAGATAATCCAATGTCAGAGTCAGTGACAGAAACTATCGCTAAAGCTTCTTAGGAACTCGTCATGAAAATTATTGATACAGCAATCAATCGTCCAGTGACGGTGTGGATGGCGACCTTTGCCGTCATCTTATTTGGTCTCGTTGGGTTATCACGTCTAGCAGTAAATCTTTTACCAGAACTAAGCTACCCAACCTTAACGGTACGTACCACTTATACTGGTGCAGCGCCATCAGAAATAGAACAGCTCATTAGTAAACCGATTGAAGAGGCAGTCGGTGTTGTAAAAGGCTTACGTAAAATTAGTTCGATTTCTAAACCTGGCCAATCAGACGTATTACTTGAGTTTGAATGGGATGTCGCCATGGACATCACTAGCCTTGAAGTGCGGGAAAAGCTCGACTTAATCTCGTTGCCACTCGATGTTGAAAAGCCTCTTATTTTAAAATTTAACCCGAGTCTCGACCCTATTGTTCGCTTGGCTCTACAACCTAAAGATGCTGTATCTACCGACACAACGTCAGGTGTTCACACACTAACAGCCATGAGAACCTATGGTGAGTACGATGTAAAACGTCAAATAGAATCTATTGCTGGCGTTGCTTCAGTCAAATTAGGTGGTGGTTTAGAACAAGAATATCAAGTGGTGATCGACCAGCATAAATTGGCGCAATTAAACCTGAGCAGTGAGCAAGTAAGTCAGCTTATTCGCCGTGAAAATATTAATATTTCAGCTGGCAAACTTATCGAAGGTAATACTCAATATCTCGTCCGTACGTTAAACCAATTTAGCGATATTAAACAAATCGGCGACTTAGTGGTTTATCAACAAGACGATCAAATTATCTACCTTAAAGATATCGCAAATATTAGAGACGCCTACAAAGAACGCACTGATGTAACACGTATCAATGCAAAAGAAGCCGTTGAATTAGCTATCTACAAAGAAGGTGATGCCAACACCGTTGAAGTTGCCACTAGAATTAAACGTCAATTAGACAGACAAAAAGACAAGGGCGACAGTCGCTATGAACTAACACTAGTTTATGACCAATCAACTTTTATCAGCAATGCTATTAGCGAAGTAAAATCGGCAGCGGTTATTGGTGGCTTGTTGGCCATGTTGGTGCTGTACCTGTTCTTACGCTCAATTATTCCAACACTTATTATCTCGCTTTCTATTCCGGTGTCAGTCATTGCGACTTTTAACTTGATGTATGGTAATGACATTACGCTAAATATCATGTCGTTAGGCGGAATAGCATTAGCGACAGGCCTATTAGTTGATAATGCCATCGTTGTGTTAGAAAATATTGCTCGCTACAAAGAGCAAGGATTATCGAATCGTGAAGCTGCAGTCAAAGGCACCAAAGAAGTGAGTGGTGCGATTGTCGCATCAACGTTAACTACGCTCGCAGTTTTCGTACCTCTAATTTTCGTTGAAGGTGTTGCTGGTCAATTGTTCCACGACCAAGCAATGACAGTCACCTTTGCCCTACTTGCCTCTTTACTCGTTGCGCTGACCTTGATTCCAATGCTGGCATCACGCGAAAAGTCATCAAATGACGATAATTCAACTGGTTACCAGCGCGTGCCATTTTCACAACGCGGTCTTGGCGGAAAAATCCTCTATGTTTTGATTTCGCCGCTTTATGCCGTATTCATATTACTGCCAATGCTCATCACTCGCATTGTTTTAGTTATTTTCCATGGTCTGAGCAAAGTGTTTGGATTCATATTCACCCCTATAACAGGCCTATTTAATAAAGTCTTTGACTTACTAGCTGGCGGCTTTAAAAGGCTACTATCAGGTGCTCTGGCGCATCCTTTTAAAACACTAGTAATTACTCTTGGGCTTGCGAGCACTAGCATTATCATTGCGCCTCGCGTTGGATTTGAATTACTTCCTTCGTTATCCCAAGGAGAATTCTATCTTGAGTTGGAACTCGCACCGGGCACGCCGCTTGTTAAAACAGACGACGCTATAAATCGCATCTCTGACGCTCTAAAAGATGACGAGCGCGTAAAAAGTACTTATTCACTGTCAGGTCGCGGTAGTTTAATGACAAGCAGTGCAAGTAAAGGCGGTGAGCATCAAGCGCGATTACAAATCATTGTAAATAATAAAATTCATGAGCAAGCTATCATGGATAAAACCCGTGAAATTGCGCGACAAATTGTTGGAGCTAGCAACGAAATTAATCGCCCCGCACTGTTCACATTAAGTAAGCCAATGAGTATTGAATTGGCAAGTTATGATCTTGAGTCACTTGATCGCTACAGCAAAGAACTCGCAACGCTAATGAATCAGTCGTCAGTATTTGATGATGTCGTTAATAGCATGCGCCGTGGTCAGCCAGAATTAGCGATTGAATTTGATCATAAACGCATTGCAAGCCTTGGCTTAAATAGCGCGGATATTTCACAGCTGATTGCCGTAAAAGTTGGCGGTAACGTGGCAAGCCAATTCACCATGTTTGATCGAAAAATTGATATTCTGGTGCGCAGTGATTTAGCAGACAGAAACTCAATCAATGACTTGCGTGCAATGATTGTCAACCCAAATAGTCAACAACCAATCTCGTTAGATAGCGTCGCGACAATTAGAGAAACGGTGGGTCCTGCACAAATTAATCGAATCAACCAACAACGTGTTGCCGTTATTAGCGCCAATATCGCAACTGGCGATCAGCAAAGTGCTATCGATGCAGCAAATACCTTGATTAAGCAACTTAATTTACCGCTGAATGTCACCAGCAACTTTGGTGGTCAAAGTGAAGAAATGGAGCAATCGTTCAACTCGATGATGATGGCCCTAGCACTTGCTGTGTTCTTAGTTTACCTCGTCATGGCCTCTCAGTTTGAGTCGCTACTTCATCCACTACTGATCTTATTCAGCGTACCGTTAGCAGGTGTCGGCTCGTTACTTGGCCTATACATCACCGGCACTAACCTAAGCGTTATCGTCTTTCTAGGTTTAATCATGCTCAGTGGTATTGTGGTTAATAACGCCATTGTCCTTGTCGACCGTATTAACCAATTACGCCTTGAAGGCATGGAAAAAGTCGAAGCCATTAAAACCGCTGCTCAGTCACGTTTACGCCCAATCATCATGACCACGTTAACCACCATTTTAGGCTTGTTGCCAATGTGTATTGGCCTCGGCGAAGGCAGTGAGTTACGGGCACCAATGGCGATTACCGTTATTAGTGGGCTGATATTCTCAACCCTGCTGACACTCATTGTCATTCCTGTGCTTTATCGCTTGTTTGATAGTAAGAAGTTTGTGAAAGCAACGGAAAGTGCACAGCTCGATAACTCATCGGCGACGGAGGCATAACATGAGCAAGGACGATTCAAACAATACAGGGTTGACGGCGCTTGCTTTAAGGCGCCCAGTAACAACCTTTATGATTGCACTAACGATGCTTTTATTAGGCATTGCTGCGTCACGAATGTTACCACTGGAGAAATTCCCTGGTATTGATGTGCCGCAAATCATGATCAACGCGCCTTACCCTGGCTCAAGCCCAGCAGAGGTTGAGCGCCTAGTAACTCGCCCACTTGAAGAAGCGCTTGCAACGATGGGCGGCATCGTTCGCATGAATTCAAACTCAAGCGAAAATGGCAGTAATATCTTTGTTGAGGTGGCGTGGGATAAAAGTATCACCAGTAAAGGTATTGAAGCGCGGGAAAAAATTGATGCGGTTAAGCACTTGTTGCCCGATGACTTAGAACGCATTTTTGTGTATCAATTCTCAACCACCGATATGCCTATTCTCACGATGCGTTTATCAAGTGACCGAGAGCTGCGTAATAGTTATGATTTACTTAATAACTTTCTAAAAAAGCCACTTGAACGTTTGTCTGGTGTGTCAAAAGTTGATTTGTACGGCGTCGATCCACGTCAAATCATCATTCGTTTATCAAGCGATCGCATGGCAAGCCACAATATTGATGTTAACCAATTAACCGCTTTATTGAATAAACAAAATTTCTCAATCAATGCAGGTGCGATAAAAAGTGACAATCAAACCATGCGGGTGTCTCCACAAGGTGAATACACCAACTTAAATGACATTCGTAATTTACGGGTGAACGAGCATATCTATTTAGGTGATATCGCCACCATTAATTATGAGCGTAAAGATCCCGAAGAAGGCCGTCACCTCAACCAAAGTTATGCCATTGGCTTAGATGTATTTCGTGAATCAAGTGCCAACCTTGTTGATGTATCTGCCCGTGTTGTTGAAACCATTAATGAAGTTTCTGCCAGTGAAAAATTTGAAGGTATTGATATTTTCTTAATGGAAGATCAAGCAAAAGGCGTAACTGATTCACTGTCTGATCTACTGCAAGCAGGTGGTATTGGTGCCCTTTTATCCTTTGCCGTGCTTTACTTATTTATTAGAAATACACCGATTACTTTATTAGTTGTGGCTTCCGTGCCTTTCTCAATTTGTTTAACGTTAGCTTGTATGCATTTGTTAGGGTACTCACTTAATGTATTGTCGTTAATGGGGTTATTGCTCGCCGTTGGTATGTTGGTTGATAACTCCGTAGTAATTACTGAATCCATCGCAGCGCAATACAAAAAATCCCCAGAAAAGAGTGTCCATTACAATATTAAAACTGGTGTATCAAAAGTAAGCTTAGCGGTTATCACAGGTACACTAACCACCATGATCGTGTTCTTACCAAATATTATCGGTGAAAAAGTTCAACTCACTGTTTTCCTTGAGCACGTCGCTATCGCCATTTGTATTTCATTGGCTGCATCACTATTAGTTGCCAAAACATTACTACCGTTACTCCTGTCAAAGGTATCGTTAGAAAAGCTGCTACCAAAAAAAGGAAAAAATAGCGCCGATAAACCGGGAAATCGACTTTATAAAAAAAGTTTAAGTTGGTTATTACACCGCCCTAAATTGACTGGATTCTTCGCTATCATAATCTTAGCAAGCACAGCGCTGCCATTTAGCGTGATCACCTCTGATAACAACAATAGTGACGATACAACGCGCATCAGATTGCATTATCATTTGAATGGTCAATACCCGCTGCAAGAAGTTGAAGCGTTGGTTAATAAGATGGAAACATTCTTGTATGCCAACCAAGATAAGTTCGATATCGAATCAGTGTATACGTATTACAACCCTGAATATGCAAGTTCAACCTTGCTGCTTAAAGAAGACGCCACACTTGGTATCGAAGAGATAAAAAGGCGTATTCGAGAAAGCATGCCTAAATTTGCCATCGCCAAACCAGAGTTTAGCTGGCGCAGCGCAGCAGCTGGCGGTACATCAATGTCGCTTACCGGACCGTCAACTGACAAACTAGTAGAGCTAAGTAATCAGATTATTCCAATGTTGCAACAGATTGAAGGCTTGTCTGATGTTCGAAGCGAGATGTCGCAACAGCAACAAGAAATGGTGCTTACTGTTGATAGACAAAAAGCCAGTCGTTATGGCCTAAGCTCTCAGCAAGTTGCTTCACTAGTGTCGAGTGCGCTTCGCGGAAGAAATTTGCGAAGTTTCCGGCATGATCCCCAAGGTGAAGTACGCATAGAAATGTTATTTGATAAGCAAATTAAGTACTCTCTTGCCAAACTAAAGCAGATTCCCATCACTCAATTTGATGGTCGTATGATCACTTTAGAAAATTTGGTGACGTTCACCGTGAAGCCACAACTGAGTAATATTAATCGTCAAAATCGTCAGACATCACTGAGTATCGGCGCCAATCTTGATGGCATCACCACTGAGCAAGCTGGTGAGCGGTTAAAAGAAGCAATGGAACATGTGAATATGCCAGCTGGTTATCAATGGAAACTCGGGCAAGGATTTGAACGCCAACAACAAGAGCAAAATATTATGATGGTTAATATGCTGCTAGCTGTGGCCATGATTTACATCGTGATGGCGGCATTATTCGAATCATTACTGCTGCCAGCGGCTATCATCAGCTCTATTATTTACTCCATCACTGGCGTGTTTTGGTTCTTTATGATCACAGGCACCAGCATGGGTGTTATGGGTATGATAGGTATCTTGATTCTAATGGGTATTGTCGTTAATAACGGTATTGTGCTCATTGACCAAATTAATCAAATGACACCCAAACGAGAAGAGCTAGAACAAGTCATTTGCGACATGTGTGTCACGCGACTCCGACCAGTACTAATGACGGTACTAACCACCATTCTTGGTATGATCCCGCTAGCCATTGGCAGCGCTCAAATTGGTGGTGATGGCCCATCGTATGGTCCATTGGCCATTGCGATAATCGGCGGTTTAAGTTTCTCTACTGTCATGAGTCTTTATCTTGTGCCGTGGCTCTATCTGGTACTGACTAAAACAGCTCAGAATAGTAGTGTCGGAATGCGCAATGCGAATAAATTTGTCAAACGCTTTATTCCAAACTAACAGCTCAGCAATAGATACATAAAAGCGCCGACTTAAAACTCGGCGCTTTTTAGTTTTTGATGTGGATCGAGATACACGGCTTTTTTAAAGCCCTGCTCTTCAAAATCAATTCGCCATAGATACGGCACCATCGTCATTATTGAATAATGTACATGCGGTTGTTTACCTAATGCATTGCCGCTATCACCTAAGGTTGCAATGTTATCTCCTTGCATTACCCACCTGCCAACATTCACATCTCGAGATTGTAAATGAGCCATATAATGTATTCGCCATTTGGGTCCTAACACAGCAATGACATGGCCACCACGACGCAGCTCACCAGAGAAAATGACTAAACCTGTCACTGGGGCAATTACTTGCTGATGACGCTGACCAAAGATATCAATACCTTTGTGAACACCAGATTTCCCCCACGGCGCGTACCAAAATGTTTGATGATTCCAATCTCGGCTTGTGGCGCCTTTGACGGGATTAGTGAGTTTTTCAGGTAAACACAACCCTAAAATGACAGTTGCCAGTAAGCTAATCAAGATAATGACAATCTTCACAAGAGGTTTTTGCATATCAACGTTCCTTATTTAAAAAGAACATCATTATCGAGTTTAGTGACTTAATATTAGATTAAATAGTGTTAATTACCGCTAACACCAACTGCGTTACGTGTTGATTGCTTATTTATTCTCAGCTAGGCATAAGCAGATGCCTCTACAACTTCCACTGCCTGTAACAGCGACAACTTTATTAATGCTGGCTTAGTTAAACTTAAACTGACGTAAGGCAATAAAATTTTTGAGCGTTTAGTCCCCAAATTTTCTTTTGTGCAACTTCAGGAAGATCATTCAGCAGAGTTTGAGATAGCGCAAACCATTCATCATAACTGCCATTAAGGTTTACTACAGGCCAATCACTGCCCCACATTATTCTGTCAGGACCAAATGCATTCAAAATCAGTTCGAATACAGCTCGAATATCATTAACGCTAACCTCCCCTTTGGGAGATTCAGTCATTAATCCTGAAAATTTAATATGTACATTTGTACATTTTGCGATATTGGCTAGACGTTGTTGCCAAAGAGCACTAGGTACAGCAGTTAAATCTGGTTTCGCACAATGGTCGATAACAATCTTTAAATCAGGGTGCCGCTTTGCGAGCGTTTCAATGCTGTATAAATGAACATCACGAACCAGAGCATCGAGAGTAAGCCCTGCATTTTCCATAACGTTAAAAATGGCTGTAAACTCAGGATTTAGAATCCATGCTGGATCTTCAATGTCTTGTAGCATGGGACGAACGCCCTTCAAATAGTGACTGGCTGCGAGTTGCTCAAGTCGAGATACCGCATTAATATCTTCAAAGTTTATCCACCCGACTACACCCGCGACGAAGTTTGTATCGTAAGCTAAGCGGAGCAAAAAGTGCGTCTCTTCTTCGGTCGCAGCCGCCTGAACTAAAACAGTCTGTTTAACATGGTAGCAATCAACCTCTGCATGTAAGTGCTCAGGTAGGTAGTCTTTATATAAAACACCGAGCTGTGGAGACAGCCATTTATAGTCACCTCTAGATAATTGCCAAAAATGTTGATGGCTGTCGACAATTGAAAACTCACTTGAAGGAGGAGTGTTTTTTAAGGTCATATTAGTTGCTCCCGAGGTTTGGTTCTGGCGCATCGCCATCAAGCAAATTTTGCTGCTTTAATGTTTTCCAAAACTCGGTAGGGATGGATTCTGAATAAAGCTTGAGCGTTTTTTCAACTCGAGCAGCGCTACCTAGACCTGGGATGACTGATGCAACAGCCGGATGTCCTAATGGAAATTGCAGCGCAGCGGCAGCTAAAGTGACTTGGTATTTTGCACAAACATTTTCAATTTTTTCTACTTTTTCAATAATGTGTTTTGGTGCTGGCGCATAGTCATAGTTTGGCGTTGCTACTCCTTTTACACCGGTCGCTAAAATACCAGAATTATATGGCCCACCTAAAATGATTGATGCACCATGAGCTTGGCATTTGGGGAAGAATTCATGAATAGGATTTTGCTCTAAGAGGGAGTAGCGACCAGCCAAAAGAAAACAGTCAAACTGACCAATATTCATCACTCTTTCACATATCTCTACCTCATTGACACCCAAACCAACCGCTTTTATATGTTTGTGATGCCTCAATTCATCAAGTGCCTTATAGCCACTTTGCTCAAATTGTTGAAAATAGTGTTGATCTTGTGAACCGTGAGTAAAAGCACCAATATCGTGGACGAGTAAGATATCTATTTCTGCTAAGCCCAACCTTTGTACGCTATCTTCAAAGGATCGCATGATGCCATCGTACGTATAATCATAGTGTGCATCAAAGCGCATCGGTGTAAGAAAACCATGTCGTAGCTCATTTATATTTGCACTTTTATTTGGTGTTAAAATCCGGCCAACTTTTGTTGATAAAATGTAATCTTCTTTATTTAAAGGCCTGAGTGCATCCCCTATTCTACGTTCACTTAAGCCCGCACCATATCTCGGAGCTGTATCAAATAAATTTATTCCTGAGTCTATTGCACTTGCTAACGTTGCTCTTGCTTCTTCGTCAGACACTGAATGAAAAAGGTTGCCCATCGATGCAGCACCAAATCCAAGTGATGTGACTTTTAGAGACGTTTTACCAATGTCGCGATAATCAAAGGGGTTACTCATTCAGTTCTCCAATATTTAGCTATTTCGTTTGTTACATGTGTTTTGAGCCGATACGACACACTTTGTGTATGATCAAATTAGCTGATAATTCAATGATAGGTCTAATTTCCTAACCTAGATACAGAAATTTTGCATTTAAAATACTTATTTATATATAAATCGTATGTTTCACGGCGATCAAATGTCAAGCAATTTTATATGTGAATTACCTTTTCAATTTTATATAATCAAAGAACCTATTGGTATTTGCGTATATGGCATCTTGTATGTCACTTGCGTCAAATATGTATTTTGTTTATGAGGTGAAATGGAATGACAGCTAATTCGAAAAAAGAAACGACGAAAAGTAAAAAGATGTATTCTGCCCCGGCGTTAGAGAAAGGACTAGATTTATTGGAGTTGCTCGCTAACGAAACTGAAGGACTTAATATTGGCGAAATAACGAAGCGTTTAGATAAATCTGTGGGTGAGTTGTTTAGAATGCTTGTGGTATTGGAGCAGCGTGGTTATGTGCAAATGCGTGAAGGCACAGATCGCTACAGGCTTACATTAAAAATGTTTGGCTTGGCCAACCGCTTTCCACCCATAAAACGATTAAGTGCTATTGCAGGGCCTATTATGCAAGATCTTTCTTACGAGATTGAACAATCTTGCCACCTTGTTATTTATTATGAAGGTAAAGGTCATGTAGTGGTGCAAAAAGAACCGCCTTCAGACAGGGTGTTTACTGTTCGTCTTGGCGCCGAGGTACCTTTAATAAAAACTTGTTCAGGTCATATACTCTTAGCGTTCGCCGATCAAACTTCCTACGACATCATGTTGAAAAAAGTCTCTGACAACGGCGAGAATGTAGATAAGCGTTCCCTATCAAAGATGCTTGGAGAAGTTAAATCAAAAGGATATGAAAGCATTCCAAGTGCTCAAGCCCAAGGTGTTAAAGACATAGGCTATCCTATTTTTGATGTTAACGGCACTGTAGTTGCAGCATTTGCAGTCCCATTTTTAGAGTATTTAGATGGCTCCCATAAAGTCGGCTTTGAACAAGCACAAGATATGATAAGAGATGCGGCGATGGCCATTTCTAAAGGACTGGGATATACAATGGAATAATAAAATCCCTATTACCCCCTTAGCGATAATACTGAGCTGTTATGTAATTTTGAGAAAGGGATGAGCTATTTCATACAGATGTGTTGAGGCTTTGTGATTGTAAATAGAACATCTAATATACTTGTCATATGTGCTCAATGCATTTCTTAATACTTAACTGGCTAGTGCAAGGCCCTGTCATAGGTAGGGTATTCAAATTTTATTGAGACTTAATAGCCACCGCTAAAGACGGATGGTTATTATGGAGATTGAAATTATTCTTATATGTCAGCTGCAATCACTGACCACCACCTACATTAACGTTGTCATCTGGCTTTCGCTCCAAAAGCACTATGAGTACTTTTTTATTTGCCGCACCATTTCCGACAAATGGGAAAAGTTTTGAGATGTTTGAATCTGTTTTTCAATTTTCTTATATTTTCTAATGACAAAACTATCAACTCCGACTGACAAGTTCCTTAGCCCACATCATCGGTCAAAACTTTGTATCGATATTTTGCTACTAGCACAGAGCGGCACTCAATTCGGTATGAAAACCCTAAGAATTTTTCATACCTATATCTTAACGCCTATCGTTATAAAGACAGAGATTTAAATCTACAACTCATACCAAAAATATCAAAAAAGGATACGTTCCTTCTTAGTGTTACTCCGAACTCCCCCACACACATAGCGTTTTGTTAATGGTCTCCACCGCAAAAGTGTCCATTTCAAATACTCGTCGATTCTTAAGAATAACTGATTGAGTTTTCTTCCATATTTTTAATCCTTAATACGGTGAAAAGATAAGTTTTTAACATGGGAAGTCATTGCTTATTAGAAATCACAAAAATTAGATGATTAGAGAGGGAATATCGAAAGCAAGAATTTTTTAAAATACAGGTTGTAAAATGAACAAACGCATGCCAATATACAAATATGAAATAATATTTCATATTTAAAATTCGATATAGAAAGAGAATTCACACGTGAATATATTTTTTTATTGTGCGGTATTGTTCCTAAAATAATTATTACTAAATTTTAACTATAAGAATTTACAGGCATATAGATCGCTCTCTTAGCCAGTTATTTTCTAGGTGAACAACTGATAATTTGTGTTTGGTTAACTATTAGAATTGAGGTAAAAATGTTTCGATTATTGTTACAAAAGATATTGTGTAGTGTATTAATCCTATGTTGCGGAGTAGGTGCAGCACTGGCCAAGCAGTCCAGTTATGAACCAACGGCAGAAAATCTAAAAGCCAGAGAGTGGTTTCAGGATGCCAAGTTTGGCGTGTTTATTCATTGGGGCGTTTCCAGCTCTATGGCAGGTGGCGGAAGACCCGGTGCATCAGAATGGATTATGGAGTATCAAAAAATACCCATCGATAAGTATGAGCGTATGGCTAGCTATTTTAATCCAACAGAGTTTGATGCTGAAGAATGGGTTAAAGCTTTCAAATCAGCTGGTGCTAAGTACGTTACCTTTACGGCAAAACACCATGACGGTTTTGCCATGTTTGATAGTAAAGCTACCGATTACGATATTGTAGATCGCACTCAATTTAAACGCGATATTGTCAAAGAGTTAAAGGAAGCGTGCGACAAGTATGGATTGAAGTTATTTTTCTACTATTCGCAGCTAGATTGGCATCACCCCGATTACTATCCGCGAGGAGAAACTGGCAATGCGTATACAGGCCGACCTGAAGCTGGTGATTGGGATAAGTATATAGATTTCCAAAATGCCCAATTAAAAGAATTGTTAACAAATTATGGGGAAGTGGGTGGCGTTTGGTTTGATGGATGGTGGGATCATAAGGACACTGATTACAGTAACAAGTGGCGTCTAAACGAAACTTACGAACTTATCCATAAATTACAGCCACAGGCTCTTGTGATTAATAACCATCACGCGAAAACACCTTTCCCAGGAGAAGATGTACAACCCTTCGAGCAAGACTTACCAGGCCAAAACCATTCTGGTTTCAATACTCAAGATGTTAGCCAAAACCTTCCACTTGAAATGGCTCAGACCATGAACGGTGCGTGGGGCTTCAATTTAATTGATGATGGATTCAAATCAACAAAAGAACTCATTCAAACATTAGTCAGAGCGGCAGGCTCCAACTCAAACTACTTAATGAATACAGGGCCGATGCCTAATGGCCTGTTACAACCGGAAAATATTCAAACTTACAAAGAAATGGGTGAGTGGATGAATATTTATGGAGACAGTATTTATGGAACTCGCGGTGGCCCTATTTCTCCACGCTCTTGGGGGGTCACCACCATCAAAAAGAACAAGCTATACGTGCACGTCCTAGATTGGAAGGATGAGCTGTTGTTTGTCCCGACTGGGGAATTGCAAGTACAAAACGCGAGGTTATTACGTGATGGTCGAAAAATAAAATTCGAACAAACAATTAAAGGTACCACGATCAGTATTCCAAAGGGCGAGTTATCGGAATGGGATACAGTCATTGTTTTTGATTTGGTGACAAATTAAGGCGTAAAAAATTAACTAACTAATTACAAAAGTCTTTCAAAACAAGAAACCATTAGCAGGAGAATAAAATGTCCCAAAATTTTATAAAAAACTCGATTGTGCTAGCGCTATTTGCTTCTCAATCGGTATATGCAGAGCAGTCTACCAAGGCTGAGAAAGAACCCGTTAGCAAAACTGAGAAAGAACCTGCTAGCAAAACTAAGAAAAAACCTGAAATCGAAGTAATCAGCGTCACAGGATTTAAAGCAAGTCTATCTCAGGCAACCAATATTAAGCGGTTTTCTGACGGTGTTGTTGATGCCATTTCAGCTGAAGACATTGGTAAGCTGCCTGATGACAATGTAGCTGAGTCTTTGCAACGTTTACCTGGTATTTCTATTTCTAGAGATAAGGGCGAAGGCAAATTCATATCGGTAAGGGGGCTTAGCCCTGAGTTCTCCCCTTCAACGCTCAATGGGCGAGAAATAGCTAGCGGTCGAACTACTCAAGCAGCAATTACAGGTTCCGGGCCGGGTGCTAGAGCGTTTGCATTTAATGTCCTTCCATCAGAATTAGTTGGTGGAATTAGTGTTCATAAATCGTTATCGGCAGATCTGATTGAAGGCGGGATCGGAGGGCTAGTTGAAATTAATACCCGCAAGCCTTTAGACATTGAAGAAAATACATTCTTAGGAAGTATCAACGCCGTTTATGATGACAAAGCAGAACAAACAGACCCAAAAGTGTCTGTCTTTTTTAGTGATAAATACGATGATGATAAAATCGGTTTCTTAATGGGGATTTCGTACTCAGAAAGAACTTTAAGGGAAGATCAGTTTTGGTCATGGGGATGGGCAGGAGGAGGAGTTGATGATTTGACAACTGACGGGGCAACGATTGATCACCCTGACGGCCTTTTCTCATGGAGTGATGCACCAACTTACGTTGAATCAAAGTCAGACCGAATAGGCGTAACTAGTGTCTTCCAGTATGCTCCGAACGACAATTTTGAGTTAACCGCAGATCTACTGTATTCAGACTTTAACAGCAGCAATATAGAAGATCGATTGTCAATTCGTTGGGATTTTAACAATGCGTTTCCATTTTCAGCATATAACGTAGAAATTGATCCAGCGACTCAAGGCTTAGTCAAAGGAAGCACAACCGCAGAAGGTTATCCAGATAGACCCGTTCAAATGGCGAGCACGCATGAGGTATTTACTCTAAATACTGAAACTGTCGCTGCTGGGATGAACATGATTTGGCGATTCGACCTGTTGACTGTTGAAGGTGACATTGGGTATTCAAAAGCAACATCGGAGGCTGAAAATAGGAATTTACGTTTCGGGGGTGATTACAACTTTGAATATGAAAGGGATCCGGCATCAGATTTGCCAAATTACCGAGTGATGGGCGATCTCACAGACAGATCTAACTTCTATTTTATAGATGCGTTTTTGTCTGACACTCCAGAAGAAGATGAAAAGTACTCTGCTCGCGTCGATTTTGATTACCAATTATCTCATGATTACTTTTCTTCTATCGAGTCAGGTATCCGCTACAGTGTGAATACAAAAGAGCAAGATTCATCAAGTTGCGTGACTTGTACTACAACACTAAGAGATATGAACTTGACGTTAGCTGACGTACCTGTGGTATCTCCGCTTTCAGGTGGTTTTTTTAAAGATGATAATGTTGATCTACCAAGACAGTTTATAATGGCGGATACGCTTGCAGCGATAGGACAGTTGGGATTAGAAAACTCCCCATTCGCAGAAAATATACTAGATAAATATACAATAGAAGAGAAAACCCAAGCGCTATACTTTAAGGTTAACTACGAGCTGCCAACAGATTTACCGATATCTGGTAATTTTGGCGTTCGATATGTTAGAACCGAAAGCGACGCAACGGGGGCGCTGCCAAGTAAGATTCGTATAGAAGACAACGCAGTAATTGAGCAAGAAGGTAGCTTTTCGACCGTCGGTAATTCATATTCTGAGGTACTACCGAGCGCAACTATTAAAGCCGAAATTAACGATGAAGTTACGATTAGAGCAAGTGCGGCAAAAGCGCTGACTAGGCCTGACCTTGATCTTATGTCACCTCGTTTTAATTTTAACACCGCCAACCCTCCTTCAGCAAATACAGGAAACCCTGAACTTCAACCGTTTAGTTCATGGAATTACGACCTATCAGCAGAATGGTATTTTTCAAGCATAGGATATATATCGGGTGCACTCTTTTATAAAGATATAGGAGGTTTTGTATCGTCGACGACCAACATCAACGAAACAGTTGCAGGCCAATTATTTTCTAGCGTAACTCGTCCAGTTAACGCGTCAAGTGCCAAAATTAAAGGTTTAGAATTGACTTGGCAACAAAGCTACGATTTTCTACCAGCTCCCCTAAGCAATTTAGGAACAATATTGAATTATACCTACATTGATAGTAATTCGAAATTTAATAGTAACTTTGAGCCATCTGCAGGCCAATCAATCAGTGATTTCGAAGGTCTATCAAAGAACACCTACAATGCTGTAATGTTTTACGAAGATGGACCTTTTAGGGCACGTCTTGCCTACAACTATCGTTCTGACTATCTTGAGAATAGTTTATATATATTTTCTTCTCGTTCAGTCGAAGGTTATGGACAGCTAGATGCAAGCATTGGATATGATTTTGACGACAGATGGAGTGTTACATTAGAAGCAACATCTATTAATAATCCTCGTCTTAGAAAGTTTGATGCAGGCTACGAAGCTTTACCATCTGTTTTAATTGATAATGGTAGACGCTTTATATTGGGAGTTCGAGCGAAACTATAGTTAGTTTTTTTGATGACTGGTTAGCCTCTTCACAAATTGAAGGGGCTAATTAGCACTTTAAAAGTCAAATTGATAAGGCGAGTATCTTATGCCCCAAAAAGCTATAAAAACACTTGTTATTGTAGGCGGAGGAAGTGCTGGATGGATGTCAGCGAGTTTTCTCAATCACATATTTAATTTAAAAGAAAAGCAAATCGACATTAAATTAATCGAATCTTCAGAGGTCGAGACGATTGGTGTTGGAGAAGCAACAATTCACTCTATTCGATTTTTCCTTTCAACGATAGGTATATCGGAGCGGGAATTCATGCAAAAGACTCAAGCAATCTTTAAGCATGGCATCCTTTTTAAAGACTGGAGTGGACAAGAAAAGGATGAGTATTATCATCCGTTCGAACATCCAAAAGTAAATGACGGTATCGACGTTGTTCGGCACTGGGTTAACTTAAACAGTAACACAGAAAAAAGTTCTAGATTTGACTTTTCTGTCAGTGCACAATCTCTGTGTGCCAGCCAGAATAAATCTCCCAAATCACAGGGTAATAAAGATTTTGAAGGGTATTTCCCTTATGGATATCATTTAGATGCCGCAAAGTTTGCACATTTTTTAAGAGATTTTTCCCTGACAAAAGGTGTAAAACGAATCGAGGGGCATGTCCAAGAGGTTATTTTAGGAACTGATGGGGATATTCAACGCTTGATTCTAAAAAATGGCTTACAGATAGACGGTGACTTTTTTATTGATTGCACAGGATTTTCTTCCGTTTTGATGAAAGCAATGGGTAATAAAGAATGGGTTGATTACTCAGATAGCCTGTTGTGTGACAGAGCTGTAACCTGCCAACTTGAACATAACAAAGAAAATCAAGAGCATCGACCTTACACGATAGCAACTGCTCAAAAAAGTGGCTGGATCTGGGATATAGACTTACAGAGCCGTAGAGGAATGGGATACGTATATTCTAGTTCCTTTTGTTCTACAGAACAGGCTGAAATAGATTTAAGCGTTTACGCCAATACAGCGCGAGAAAAGCTGTCATTTAAACATTTACAAATGAAAACCGGGCGTATGGAAAAAATCTGGTTTAAGAATTGTCTAGCTATTGGATTATCGGCTGGCTTTATAGAGCCATTGGAATCTACTGGAATTTATTTTATAGATATGGGCATTAGGTTTTTCGGTGATTATATTACTTCTGGTAACGTCAATACATTATTGATTGACAAATACAACACCGTTATGGGGCAGTTAATGGATCAATCTAAGGATTTTATATCGCTTCATTACACACTGTCGAAAAGAAATGACTCCCAGTTTTGGCGTGCTTATCAACATGACGTTCCAATTTCTGAAACATTAAGCGCTAATTTAACCCTTTGGAAGCACAAAATACCAACTGCAATTGACTTTTCAGCACAAATTACTCAGTTTACTAGCGCTAACTATACTTACATATTATATGGGATGAAGTACTTTCCCGAACCAGCCGTGACATCTAATCTATTTACAAGTGAAGATCGAAGTATGAAAAACATTGAATACGTGAAATCTAGATCTAATCAAATGAATAATAAACTTCCAACTATGAGTCAGTTTCTAAAGAATATTTAACAATAAAAACTGACCTTAGACGTTGATTGACTTTACCAGCAAACCGGTGAAGTCATTAAGGGCTCTGTAGTTTTAAAATAACTTTTGAAGAATGACTCAATGGTTTTATCGTTGATTGGCTTTGCCGCCAACAAACACATCATCCAAATATAATGGGCTTTATTTTCCTGTGCTGTTCCTAGCTCCGCGCTAGCGAATTCCAATTTTATTAAAAGTGACCACAATCAGAAATTCCCCCCTTAAGTTGTAGGTGGTTCTAGTAATGACCATGAACTACGAAATTAGCTCAACGCAGTTGGGGTTAAAAAAATAAGCAACATGTCCACGCATAAGCTGTGAGCGCTAGACTACTCTTCCAATTGGCACCCATTGGTTTGTTAGCCTAAATACGCTAAATAACACAACAAGGAAGGAGCATTTGTTGACTTTTGGGCAGCGCTGAGGTTTTTCAACTAAATATTTAATTTATAAATATAAAATAACATTGCATATTTGAATTTTTTATGGGAAC
>MPDF01000041.1 GCA_001874365.1 Gammaproteobacteria bacterium MedPE
CTTTCTATTTTCTGAAAGTAACTGGTGGATAGCAATTAAAATATCTTTTTCCATGCTTTGTCCTAAAGTTCGTACCAAAAGTAATATTTTAACACTTTTATACTCAATATTTATCTAAATGATATCAATTAACTAAAATTTGTGATGTTTAATTTCTACGCAATTATCAATTGGTATAGACAAGTATCTGTTGTTTTTACTTTACAGGAAATATTTGTTTTATTTTATACTTTATTATCAGTTGTTTATATTGGTATTAGTGACTGAGGAGATGTTGTTTAATCTTGCCGTTTAACCTTTGATAATAGCTTATATTTATTCAATCTTAAATCTAGTAATTAATACGGTTTTATCGCTGAAAGTATATTAAACAGCTATAAATGTGTCTTTTTTTATGAAATAGTCGAAATTGCTATTGCGGTAAGTAAAAAATAATGGTTAATATCAGGTAACGGTTATTTCATTAATGTAATGTTTTTGTTTACGAGGATAAGTGGTTACTTAGATTTGTTGTGAAACCGCCTTTTTATTAATTTTATGTGAGTTGGAGTTAGTTATGGAGATGTTGTCCGGCGCCGAAATGGTGATCCGCTCCTTGCAGGACCAAGGTGTTGAACGTATTTACGGTTATCCCGGTGGTTCTGTATTAGATATTTATGACGCATTGTTTCAGCAATCGAGTATAGAACATGTACTCGTGCGACATGAACAAGCGGCAGTACATATGGCCGATGGTTATTCTCGTGCGACAGGTGAGGTTGGTACTGTGCTGGTTACTTCTGGGCCAGGGGCGACAAACTGTATCACTGGTATTGCAACCGCGTATATGGATTCAATCCCGATGGTTCTTATTTCGGGGCAGGTTCCAACGACGATGATCGGGGAAGATGCATTCCAAGAAACTGATATGATTGGTGTTTCTAGGCCTGTGGTTAAACATAGTTTTTTATGTAAAAACGTTGAAGACTTACCAACCATTATTAAAAAAGCTTATTACATCGCGTCTTCTGGTCGCCCTGGGCCTGTTGTAGTTGATATTCCCAAAGATATCATGAACCCAGCACTTAAGTTTCCCTACCAATACCCGGATTCAGTATCCTTGCGCTCTTACAATCCAACGCAGCAAGGGCATAAGAAGCAAATTCGTAAGGCACTTAAAACGCTGATTGAAGCAAAGCGTCCCATTATTTATGCTGGTGGCGGTGCTGTTTGGAATGGTACGCCTGAACTGATTAAGCAATTAGCAACACATATTGGTTGTCCTGTCACAAACACACTGATGGGACTGGGTGTTTTTCCAGGTACTGATGAACAGTTTGTTGGCATGCTTGGTATGCACGGTACATTAGAAGCTAATAAATCGATGCATTTTAGTGATGTTATTTTTGCGATTGGTGTGCGTTTTGATGATCGCACCACTAATAACTTAGAAAAATATTGCCCTAATTCAACCATTATCCATATCGATATTGATCCCACATCTATTTCAAAAACCGTTAATGCTGATATCCCAATTGTTGGTTATGCCCATAATGTTTTAACAGCCATGCTTGAAATGATTGACGATGAGAACCTTCAAAACAACAAAGACGAAATTGACGCTTGGTGGAAACAAATTAATGAATGGCGCGATAAAAAGTGTCTCGGTTACGAAACAAGTGAAGATTCTTTAAAGCCGCAACAAGTCGTTGAAGCGATGTATAAAGCGACCGATGGCGATGCTTATGTTTGTTCTGACGTTGGCCAACATCAAATGTTTGCGGCCTTGTATTATCCATTTGACAAACCCGGACGTTGGATAAACTCTGGCGGTCTTGGCACCATGGGCTTTGGCCTCCCAGCGGCTATGGGCGTTCAAATGGAGTTTCCTGACAGCACCGTTGTTTGTATTACCGGTGATGGCAGTATTCAAATGAATATTCAAGAGCTGTCGACTTGTTTGCAATATGATCTTCCTATCAAAATTATCATTTTGAACAATCATGCGTTAGGCATGGTAAAGCAGTGGCAAGATATGGTTTACAAAGGACGTCATTCTCACTCTTATTGGGATTCTGTGCCTAATTTTGTCAAGTTAGCAGAAGCGTATGGGCATGTCGGTATTAAAGTGGATAAACCGGCAGAGCTTGAAGGTGCATTAGAACGTTGTTTCTCTCTCAAAGATAAGCTCGTTGTAATGGATATTGCTGTCGATGAATTAGAGCATGTTTACCCAATGCTGGTTAAATACGGTGCTATGAATGAAATGTATTTAAGTAAGACGGAGCGTACCTAATGTCTAGAACTGTTATCTCATTAATTATTGAGAATGAATCAGGAGCAACGTCACGTATTGTTGGGCTATTTTCACAACGTGGTTATAACATTGAATCACTCACTGTTGCGGCAACTCAAGATCCGTCGTTATCGCGTATGACGTTGGTGACTCGTGGTGAACCTCGCGTCATTGAACAGATCATGAAGCAGTTAAACAAACTCATTAACGTTTTACGTGTTTCAGAGCTCACCGCAAGTGATTATATCGAACAAGAAATTTCATTGGTTAAAGTGGCTTGTATTGGTGCCAAGCGCGATGAAGTATGTCGCTTGGTCGATATCTTTAATGCAAAGATCATTGATGCAACGCCTAAAATATATACGGTACGGTTATTTGGTGATGGCAATAAACTTGATGCATTTGTGAAACAAGTTGAGCAAACATCAGAAATTATTGAAGTGGTACGCTCTGGTGTTATTGGCATTTGCCGTGGTGAAAAAGCACTGCGCGCTTAACATTGACGCATTAAAAAAGCCCCGTTGAGTTGACTCAACGGGGCTTTTTAGTGTCTACAGTTCGCTGACTATGCAGCGAAGATGCCTTTTAGCATGTAGAAGATACAGATAGATAGTGCAGCACCAGCTGGTAAAGTGACAACCCACGATACAACAATGTTACGAATAACACCCATGTTAAGGGCCGCGATACCACGTGCCATACCTACACCCAGTACAGCACCAACAAGTGTTTGTGTTGTCGAGATAGGAAGACCCGTTGAAGACGCTAGTACAACTGTTGTTGCAGCAGCAAGTTCAGCGGCAAAACCGCGACTTGGTGTTAAGTGAGTGATACCTTGACCAATCGTTGCCATTACGCGACTACCGAAGATAGCAAGACCAGAGATGATACCGATACCACCTAATGGAAGAATCCACCAAACAAGCTCAGCTTTCTTAGCAATTTCACCACCGCTTTCAACGATAGATACAACAGCCGCTAGTGGACCAATTGCATTGGCAACATCATTAGAACCATGTGCGAATGCCATACAACATGCCGTCACAACCATTAAGATAGCAAATACCTTTTCAACACTTGCGTAGTGCATTTTCTTGTCTGCCGCAGGGTCTACTTTCAAGCGTTTAATTGCTATCACACCTAAGATGCCAACAACAACCGCAATTGCTGTTGATAACAGCATTGCTTCACTCGTTGAGAAATGAATACCGATGTGCTTTAAGCCTTTCTTGATTGTAACTAGAGAGAGGATAAAGCCTGCAAGCGCCATGTAAACAGGCACGTAACGTTTGGCATTTGTTAATGGATCGTTCGTGTTGAAGATAAACTTCTGTGCACTCATAAAGATCATATAAGCGAAGATACCTGAGATAAGCGGAGTGATTACCCAACTACCGACAATACCACCAACTTTAGACCAAGTAACCGCATCTGCACTTACACCTACAGCCGCGAAACCAACGATGGCACCGACAATTGAGTGAGTCGTTGAAACAGGCCAACCTAAGTAAGAAGCAACTAACAACCACGTACCTGCAGCAAGTAATGATGCAACCATACCGAATACTAGTAGTTCAGGGGTGTCGACAAAGTATGTGGCGTCAATTATGCCTTTACGGATTGTTGACGTTACTTCACCACCGGCTAAGTAAGCGCCAGCAAATTCAAATACCATAGCGATTAAAATCGCTTGTTTAATTGTTAATGCCTTTGAACCAACTGACGTACCCATAGCGTTTGCTACGTCGTTAGCGCCGATGCCCCAAGCCATGAAGAAGCCGAAAAGACCGGCCAGTAATACTAGCTCAAAGCCATAATTTGCAATGATATCCATTGAGATAAACCTTTATTATTGTTACGAACGAGCTAACATTAGCTCTAAACGGTCGCCAACGCGTTCTGCCAAGTCAGCTAAATCGCCAACCCAATCTAATACGTTGTATAGGAAAACCACATCCACTGGGTTTAATTCTTGCTCAATTCCATGCAATGAGTGGCGCAATTTAATTTGCATTGTGTCAGTACAGTCTTCAACTGCATCTAGTTCGTTGAGTAGGTTTTCAATTATTTGTAATTCTTTACCTTGGAAACCTGTTTCAACTAACTCATCTAATTCATCAATTGCTTTTACGGCAAATTTAGATGTTTCGATACAACGTGCTAGATATTCCATAAATTCTTCTTGAATTTGTGGTGGAATAGATAACTTACGACCAAGAATACGGCCTGAAATATCTTTTGCAGTGTTAGCAATTTTATCTTGCTGAGTGATTAGCTCTAACATGTCAGTACGATCGACTGGCATGAATAAGCCTTTTGGAAGATTAATTCGAACTTCACGTTTAAGCTTATCAGCGGCTTTTTCTAATTGTGAAAGTTCAGCACGAACACTAGCTGCTTTATCCCAATCTTGCTTAGCACAAGCTTCGAAAAATGGAATTAAATATTCAGCACACTGGTGTACTTTGCGAATATGTTCTTGTAGAGGTTTGATTGGTGATTTCGCGAAAACACCTAGTATCGAGTTCATCGACATACTTTAGACCTTTTGTGATTATGTTAGTTTAATACTAACAATTGAAAATCGAGCGCATCTTAGCGTAACTTGTTTCGATTTGAAACTATGTAGATCATTATAATGTCTTAAAATTTAGCTTCAATCGATATAAACTGTGACAAAGTTAACGAGTTGTCAACGTTCGAATTAGGAACGGCGAAATTATATGACGCTTATGTGACGGTTTTATTACAACTATTATTTACTGGAAAAAAAATGCAACATGAAATTGAGATCAAGCTCATTGTTTCAAATGATATTGAAGAAACGCTTAAAGATCTCTCAAAAAAACAGGATGTTAAACTTATCAATCAGCAGTTCGATTTAGAGAATATTTATTTCGACACACCAGATAAGAAATTAAGACAATGGGACATGGGGCTGCGTATTAGAGTCAATGACCAGCATATAGAACAAACAATAAAAACGGCTGGAGAAGTCATTGGTGGATTGCATCAACGTCCTGAGTACAATATAGATATCAATAGTCGCACGCCACAGCTTGACTTATTTCCGCAACAAATTTGGCCAAAAGATATTAATCTTGACTTGTTGAATGAAGAAATCTCTCCGCTGTTTTCAACTAATTTTAAACGTCAAGGCGTTATGATGGTTTACCCCGACGGCGCCGTTGTTGAAATGGTGTTAGATAAAGGTGTAATAAGTAGCGGTGATCGAGCAGTCACTGTTCACGAAGTTGAATTAGAACTTGTAAAGGGTAAGCCTGAGTTAATCTTTGAATTAGCGCAGGCTTTGTCACAAGGCTCTAATGTTCGGTTTGGTGTTGATAGTAAAGCAGCTCGCGGTTATATGCTTGCGAAAGACCAACGTCATGAAGTTTCCGTGCTTGGCACCGTTAAATTGTCTCGTGACGACACGCTAGAAACTGCTTACATTAAAGCTATTAATCATGGTTTGGCCCATTGGCAGCGTCATATTGAAGTTTTCATTGAGCAGGGAAACTACAATGCTATTGTTGAGATCCGTAAAGCGCTGTCGTTGATTATTAAAGCGAATGAAATCTACAGTGGTTATTTTCATGACGACCAGCTTAAGCAATTGACCAAATCACTTTTTTGGTTAATGGAAGAACTCGCTTTTATAGATAACTTTCGTAGAATCGAGCAACTACTTGATAATGATGGTCACAAACTTAAAAAACTCGATGGCCAAGCAAATGTGGTATCACTACTTGAGAGTGAATTGTCTAGCTTACCCAATATAGACAATTTGGTTGCACTCTTTAATAGCGAACAACATACAGCATTGGTGAGTCGTTTAATGCAATGGTTGTTCTTTAAACCATGGCAACAACAGCCGTTACCAAGCCTAGAGAAGTTTCAAACCAAGTTGCTTCGTAAGAAAGCGTCTTCATTACTTGAAAATGATTGGAATCTAATTCAAGAGTCTCTGCCTATTGACATGGATTTTACCTATCAAGATTATTTAGCGCAGCGATTTAATTTACTGCATAACTTTAAAGTGGGGTTATGTGTTGGCGAAATGTTTGAAGAGTCTCAGCGTCAAAAATTTAGAGCGCCGTGGATAGACATAACGTACGGAATCGACCAACTGCTTCAATTTGAGCCTATTCGTCAACTATTGCGTAAAGAAAAATTAGTGGATGATGGCAAAACGCAAAAGTGGCTTGATAGAAAAGAAGCGTCGTTGTTGCATGCGATGGAACAATCTCGAAAGCAAGCACTGAAATTGACACCCTACTGGAGAGAGTAGGGCGATAAATTATTTTTTAATATCTTCTCTGATCGCGCGGATCTCCTCTAAGATTTGCGCGTTTTGGCGTCGTAATTCACGATTCTTAACATTGGTATCAGAAAAACCCATAATTTTTGATGCGATTAATGCACCAATATAACCCATCATACCAACACCGATGTAAAACATAATGGTAACAATCACATAGCCACCAAAAGTTGTGGGATAGAAATCGCCAAAGCCAATGGTTGAACTTGCCATGATAAGCACCCAAAAGGCTTGTCCGTATGTGCCAATATTTGAATCTGGGTTTTGACCTTCAAAGTAGTGCAATAATCCCGCACCCAAAGCAATGATTAAATAAACCACTGCAACACCCATTAATGCGAGATAGCGAGTTTTGTAATTTTTAACGCCGTATTCGTCTACGTGATGTAAATGCACGAGTTAACTTCCTTATTTTTTAGGTCTGGCGAATTGAGTCAATTCATCAACAACAATCTTTTTTATTTCTAATTGTTGTTCTGGTGATAGATCGTATTTATCTGCTAATAGCTGATAATCATCTGGGCTTAATGACACGGTTAAGCGAGGACGTTTAGGACGGCGAGAACAAGGTAAGCCGAGAATATGCCTAATTTGATCAGACGGGCTAATGCCATCTTCTAAAGCCTGACGACGTATTTCATATTGGATAGCTTCATCCATATCAAAAGCGACCTGTGTCGCTTTAATTGCTTTGGTTGCACCACGCCATTTCGGAGGGAGTTTTTCGTCGTTGTCTGTTTTTTTATCGCTCATAAGATTTCTAATGTATTTACCGGCTAACTTTTAGGCCAGTATTGCCTAATATCGGTTACTGGACGTCGCAGCGTTAACACGACATCTGTTTCGCCACCTTCATATACCTCAGCCTCAATTCCATATTGTTCATCATCTGATTCTGCGCTATAGCGCTCAAATGATTCGCCGTCATCATCTCTAAGACGCTGCTGGCGGTAATCAACATTGTGAAAATAGCCGAATTGCGCGAATTCACATTGACGATAATGTTGTCCTGCCCATTGGCTGAACGGTGATGGAACTTCTTTTACGTTAAGCTCGGCATTGCCGGGCTCATCGAATAGCTTCGAAAACTCGTCTAAATCAAATATTTGACCGACGATATCGCGGCTTATTTTAAGGGAAAATACTAGGGTTTGTACATCGTCATTTTCAACTGACAAGAACAAAATGTCATCAGTAGAGCCTTGCAATACCCATTCAACTGTTTTATTACGTTCGTATTCATAGGTATTGATTTGCTTAATTTCTAGGGATTGCCCACGCAACAGCGCGGGCAAGGCAAAACTATCATCAAGGGTAATGATGTCACCAACCTGAAGTTGTTCAGGCTTTTCTAGGGTGCGTTTTGGTTTTTCTGAAGAAGATCCAAATAGTTTGCCAAAAAATCCCATAAATTACCCCTGTTTAGACTTTAAACGATCTAATACGCTATTTGCGCTGGTTTGTTGCTCGCCAATTCCAGCGGCAGCTAACTTGTCTTTTAGTGACTGGTCGCTACCTTCAGCAGCTAAATCATCTGCCGCTTGCATGCGGTCATCAAAGTCTTGTTGCTTTTCTTTGATACGCTCAAGTGATTGCTTAGCGTTTAATAATTTAGAGTTGCTGTTGCTGAAGTTATCAGTAATAGCGGCTGTTGCTTTTTGAACACTTTCAGTCGTCTTTACCATGCTTAGTTGGCGTTGATAATCAGCTAACTGACGTTCAGTGCCTTTAACGAGATCTTTAAGACGAATTGCGCCTTTCTCATAGTTATCAAATGACGTTTGTTGTTCTGCAAGCTCAGCTTCTAAGCCAGCAATTTTTTCAGCAACTTCTAATGCTAATGCTTCGTTGCCTTGATTTAGTGCCGTCGTTGCATAACCTTCGTGCTCAGTAATTGAGCGGTTAATACGATCTAGTTCGCGCTTGGCTTGCATTTGCTTTGCCATGATACCAGTAAGGTCACGCTTAGCTTTTGTTAAGTGATTTTCTGCATCTCTAATTTCTTGTGCAAAAATACGAGTAGCGTTTGCATCAACAATCGCTTCACCTGCTTCACTAGCACCGCCACGTATGGCTGTAATAATTTTACTAAAAATACTCATAATGATTCTCCGTGGGATTGTTAATTGGTTACAGTAAGTAATCGGCCATTTCGTTAATAACTTCGAGTGAGTTGTCACTCAATACACTGAGCTCATGCTCAACATCGTGTAATGAAGAATTAACAGAAAGGGCACCAAAAATGACGTATTTTTCGTCAATTTTTGAAAATGAAGACAATGGCATTGGGATATTCATCTCAACCATCGCTTCTAGCATTTCGCCGCGAGTGTCTTGCTTAACTTCTTCTTCACCCCAAAGATAGGCAATACACAAAATTTGATCGTCAGTGACAGAAACAAAGATTGGAATTTCTTCACGTCCCGTAATAGTGACCTGTAATACATCAACTTCACCAGCAATTGGTAAGCTGTCGAATATAAAACCTGTATCGCTATTGTCTGCGAGTTCGTTTAAATGATTAGCAATTAAATGGATATTCATAACATTTCCTTTGCGACATAATATGTCTTGAGTTTGTAATTTAGTTTGTTAGACATAATATGTCAAACAATTATTTCAATCTTTTTACATAAACGACGATCTCAGTTGATATTATTGGTTTTGATACCAACTGTTGTTGTTTCCTTGCTGTGATTCCCACGCTTGTTGATGGTAGCGGTAAAGTGTAAAGCTGCCAAGTTCATTCACTTTAATTTCATCCATTTGTTGGTAAAACCCCTGTGAAAATTCGAAACTTGCTTGAATAAGTTGCGGGGTTAACCATGTTTCAAATGGCTGCATTTTTGGTTGATTAAGCAAGCGTTGTCGAGCTGAATAGCCACTCTTAGTAGCAATGGTCCAGCCCCATTGACCAAAGCTTGGTACATTAAAATTGTATTGTTCAACATCTTTAAATGTGGCTGATTTAATGGTTTTGGCAATACTCATAAATGCTTTTTTTGCATGAAATGGTGACGTCGATTGCACAACCACCACACCATCATTTGAAAGTAGCTGCTTAACTTTTAAATAAAATGTTCGACTGTATAGCTTATTAAGGTCTGGGTGTGATGGATCAGGTAAATCAATGATGATGGTGTCAAAGCGCGCTGCGTCAGCAATGAGCATATCTGTGCCATTGTAGGCATCCGCATGAATTAAAGTGACTCGTTCGTCATTCAACGAATTATTATTAAGTCGCTGGATGTTATCGGCTAAATGTTTATCTAAATGTTGATGTGGGGACTTAAAGAGGGCAACAACGTCGCTGTCCAGATCCATCAAAGTGACCTTTTTAGGTGACCACGCTAACACATCGCGCAGTGCTAAACCGTCGCCACCACCGATGATAAGAATATCATCATGGCGCGCTGACGCTGCCATTGCGGGATAAACTAAGAATTTGTGGTAAATATGCTCGTCGTCTTGAGCAAATTGCAGGCGACCATTCAAATACAGGCTAACCATTGGAAAATTGTGATTAGGTAACTGACGCTCTGTTAATACAACTTGAGCAAAACGAGTTTGCTGGTGGTGTGCCACTTTGTCCAAATAAAGTAAATTATTAAACGACTTAGCCCATTGACCGCCGTGGCTAAAAATTGCGGCAACTAAGAAGGCGCAGGCAATGTGACCAAATAGTAATAAGTATTTAAAACGAATATGCTGTTTGTAACGAAGCCAAAAAACAACGCCAGCAATAAGGTTTGCGCTCGCGGTAATACTGGCACTCAAGTTAATTTCTAAGGACAACATAATGGTTATCCAGATTGCTGCACCAATACCCGCGCCAATATAATCGGCACCATAAATAGTGCCTGCGTTATGGACTAAATGCTGTTTATGAACAAATTCACGAATACGTGCAATAAGTGGAATTTCCATCCCGATAAACAGGCCCAATACGGCACCAAAGAAATAAGGACTGTAATGAGTTATATCGTAAAGAACGCCTAAAAATCCACCTTGAACTTGCGTATCAGGCGGTAAATTAAACGTTTGAGCAATTATTTGCGGCATTAATTGAACGGCGGCAATAGCACTCGATATCACTAGAATAGCGCTACAGCCCATGACAGCAATAATTAATTCTAACCAGGCAAACCCACTAAAGGCACATTGTATCTTACGAGCGGCAAAGGAGCCGATTCCCATTGACACAATCATGATACCAATCATCGTATAGATTGCTGATTCGACAGCACCAATAACGCGGCCTGCATAATGAGATAGTAGGTATTCGTAGATTAAACCACAGCCAGCAAGTACAGCCATGATGGTAATAAGTAGTACGTCATCAAAGAGTCTTGCGGAAGATGTTTTTGTCGCTGGTGAATTCAAGGTAAAGCCTGTAATAAAAATGATGACTAGGTGAGGGCTCACCTAGCCATGGACTGCTGATTAAGACATTAATGCCATAAGAATGAGAGCAACAGCAACGCTGATAACAAACTCTAATGACGCTACACCGATATTATGTTGGTGGTCTACTTCTTCAGTTAAGTTGATGCGAGATAATACAAGCTTCTTAACAAGAGGAACGAGTACGTATAATAACGCAACCATCACAATGCCAAAGAGCAACCAACCAAGTGCATTTTCTACGTAGCCCTGAGGAACATAAATTAAAAAGTTAGATGCCGCTGTAAGCGTGAAACCTGTCGCAATTAAAAAGCCTGCATGACGAATTGAAAGGGCAATTTGCCCTCCTGCAATAGCGTCTTGAAATTGGCTACCCTGATTATTTTTTCGATAAGCAGATTCTCGTAAACGGGTTACCGCAATAAGCAGAGCCTGTGCGATAACAAATCCACTAACAATAGCGATAAAGGTGTCTACTGTTAAATCGTTAGCCCATAATAGCGTTGCACGAATAATTAGTGCGGTTGCAACAAGAGCTGCGGCATCAATGATTGCAACACTAACATTACCTTCTTTAATGTGTGCGACTTTGTCTAGGCCTGATAACGCAAACTTATCGTGAGCAACGCGGCCCAATTTAATCAAGACTAAACCAACAACACCATAAATGGTCATGCCAATTGCTTCTTGCGCAAAACTTGTGCCCGCTTCACCTGTGATAGCGCCAGTTAACACAATGGCTAAAGCCAATAGGCTACCCGCTAAAGAAATGCCAAAAGCAAAGTTATCTTTGCTTGCAAGCTCGTCAGTAGTGTTTACACCGGCCCATAAGCCTGAAATGAATCGCATCGTATAAAGCAAAACAATAGCGATAGTTAAATCAATAGCCAAAATTACCAGTAGGTTAGGTTCATGATTTATTAATAGTTGTAATTGTTCCATAGTTATCAATCCTATTATTTGCCACGACTTGAGCCGCGAGAAGTGCTGCTGCGGCTGTTTCTGAAACTTGAATTATTTGCATAGCTCGATTTAGAGCGTGTTTGTTTAAATCTGTTATTACTGCTAAAGCCTTTACCGGCTGCCGTTTTAGCTTGTGAGCTTTGACGAGATAAACGGCTGCTTCCAACACGCGATTTACTATACGGTGTTGAATAACGCGATCCTGTACTAAATTTTTTGTTGGTTTTATTCCAAACATCACTATGCTTTTTGCGTTGTTTTGGAGAGCTATAGCGATAGCGGCCATAATCGTTGTAATAGCTATAACCACGGTAACGTCCCCAGCGATCGTATGAAATAGGACTCGATAAATTAGAGATCAACGCATACATGCCATACCATTCCCAAAATGACATACCATTGTTGTTATTCCAGGTGCCGTAATTGGGATTACCGACGAGTTGCGATCCTACGCCGAAGTCTTCACTATTGTTTGCCTGCTGGCTTTGCTGTTGGCTTAGGGCGTTGACGCGCGCTAACGTACCACCTGACATATCAGCGAGCACATTGACAACATCACTCAAAGCATCGTTAAAAAGAACAGGATTAAGTGCTTCACCTATATTCGTTAACTCTTGTGCTTGTTCGTCTTTTGATACAAAATTTGATGCAACAACTGAGTCTGCAACGCGCTTTTGCAGGCCTTGGAACATTGCGCCTTGAGGCGTCGAGTCAAGGACCAACTGGTTAATGAGTGGCGTTAATTCAGGACGTGATTTTTCAAGAATTGGCGCATATTCCCCAATTAGCGTTGCATTTCTAATTTGCTTGCCAACGAGTTGCCGTTCTAAGGTCTTAAGTTTACTTTCATTGGTTTGTGTTAAATTGGCGATTGCATCGTCAAGCGGATCGGAACATCCACCTAACAATGCAAAACATACCAGCATTAACATTATTTTTAAGGGCTTACCTGCCATATGAACCTCTTCAATGATATGGTAACGATTAACTTAGTCACACTAAAACCGTCGCTCGTGTGTACAGCGTCAGTTGCAGTATTTATGACATATTATGTCTATATTAATCAACTAAATTTTTAGATCAATGGATGTTATCAATAATGACCGCGAATAACACTAACTCTTTGCCTTCTCAATTATTATTATTAAAACAACAGCGTTTAGATGACTTTAAACTAGTCTGTCAAGATGACATTTCAACGTTCGATGCCTTATACCTTGACCAGTTGGGCGAATTTTGTTCATTAAGTGACTTTGGACATCGCCAATTGATTAAACATCCATTATGGGCTGCTGATATTTTACAAGATGGTCTATTGCATTGTGATGAGCTTAAACCGCATATAATTAGCCGCTTTAATCAACTAATTTCTGACGTTACGACTGAGTCTCAGCTTGAAAAATGTTTACGTGATGTGCGTAACTTCTTTCAAACAGTTATTGCATGGCGAGATTTAGGGCATCACGCTCCCATTACTCAATCGCTTGTTGATGTCTCTGAACTTGCTGAAATACTCATCATTGGCGCTCGGGATGCCTTGACTGTTTTGCTTGAGAGAACATGGGGCTTACCGACAGATGATGCCGGTAATGTTCAGCCACTGATGATATTAGGCATGGGAAAGTTAGGTGGTCATGAGCTGAACTTTTCATCAGATATCGATCTTATTTTTACGTTTCCAAATCATGGTGAAACGGTCGGTGGCAGGCGCACTACTGACAATCAGCAATATTTTGTTAAGCTCGCCCAAAAATTAGTTAACGCGTTAGACAAAACAACGGTAGATGGCTTTGTTTATCGCGTCGATATGCGTTTACGTCCGTTTGGAAATTCTGGACCTTTGGTGGCGAGTTATGCTGCACTTGAGGACTACTACCAATCGCAAGGGCGAGATTGGGAGCGATATGCAATGGTAAAATCTCGCATATTGGGCCACGAAGATAGTTTCAGTGGTGAGCTAAAAAGCATGATACGCCCGTTTATGTTTAGACGTTATATTGATTTTAGTGCCATTGAATCACTACGAAAAATGAAAATGATGATAACCCATGAAGTTCGTCGCCGCGGTTTAATTGATAATATTAAGCTGGGCAGTGGCGGTATTCGTGAAGTGGAGTTTATCGTGCAAGTGTTTCAAATGATTCGTGGGGGACGAGAGCCACAATTACAAAATCAGTCTCTATTGATTATCTTAGAGCGATTAGAATCGCTGGAGATTATTACCAAAAAAGATGGGAATGCGTTAAGAGAAAGCTATTTATTTTTACGCTTGTGCGAGCAAACGTTGCAGCAAATTGATGATAAACAAACTCAAACATTACCTAACAATGAATTGGACTGGCAGCGTTTACTTTGGGTAACAAGGCATCAGACACAAGATAACTATAGAGCCACGCTTGGTCGTCATATGCAGATTGTCGAAGAGCAGTTTGCTAATGTTATTGGTCAAGATGATGAGAATGACTCTGCCGACGCTAAAGAGCACGAGCTGTTATCTGTTGTATGTAGCGCCGATGAAACCTTTGATGGCGAATCAATATTGTTTGAGATGGGATGTCCTTGCCCACAAGCGTTATTTCACGAAATTATTGCGTTGAAATTAGAGCTCGAAAAACGCCGCGTGGGTGTACGCGGTCAAGAAGCGATGGCGAAGTTATTGCCAATGTTAGTCGCAGGGCTTCTCGAGGAAGAAAACGCCGCTAGTTTATTTCGTAAAATTGCCAATATTTTAAAAACTATCGCGACGAGAACTGCCTACATAGAATTGTTGCTAGAAAACCCCGGTGCATTAAAGCAACTCGTTTCATTGTGTAAAGCAAGTGATTGGATTAGCCAGCAGTTAACCTTGCATCCCATTTTGCTCGACGAGTTATTGGATCCTAAATCGCTATACAGCCCGACGCCGCTTAATGAATACGGCGCGCAGCTTCATCAATACCTAATGCGTATTCCGCCTGAAGATTTAGAACAAGTTATGGAAGGCTTGCGCCAACATAAACAATGTCAACAATTACGCATTGCAGCAGCCGATGTGACGGGAGCAATGGAGGTGACGACTGTCAGTGACCACCTGACCGCGTTAGCTCAAAGTATTGTTGAGCACGTTATTGACATTGCATGGCAGCAACTGACTCAACGTTACGGAACGCCTCAGTTTGAAGGTGATAATAAAGGCTTTGCAGTTATTGGCTACGGCAAGCTTGGCGGTTTTGAGTTAGGTTATGGTTCTGATCTGGATTTAGTATTTGTGCATAGTGGTATTAGTGGCACTATCACTAATGGTGATAAAGAAATTGATAGCGCGCATTTCTATCTAAAGTTTGCTCAACGCATTTTACATCTATTTAATACGCGAACAGTGTCGGGAATTTTGTACGAACTTGATATGCGCCTGCGTCCGTCTGGTAGCAAAGGGCTTATGGTTACCCATATTGACTCTTTCGTTGATTATCAGCACAGCGAAGCTTGGGTATGGGAACATCAAGCGTTGGTAAGAACCCGTGTGGTTTGTGGATCGTTATGGCTTAAAGAGAAATTTAAATCGATTCGCGAAGGGGTTTTATGTAAACCTCGCGATAGGGCAACTTTGCAAACTGATGTAGCGAAAATGCGTGTAAAAATGCGCGATCACCTTACGCAAGGTTCAGACGAAGTTTTCGATCTAAAGCAAGATAATGGTGGTATTGCGGACATCGAGTTTATCGCACAGTTTCTTGTACTAGGTTATAGTGAACACCACCCTGAATTAACAGAATTTAGCGATAATGCGCGAATTTTTAAGCAAGCAAAGAATCTGAAACTCATTAGTCATGAAGAGCAACAAACGTTGAGTAGCGCCTATCAAGCGTATCGCCATAAAGGGCACCGATTAGTGCTTAATGATTTGAAGAACCAAACTGATGAAAAAGAATTTGCGGAGCTGCGTGATAAGGTCAGTAAAATATGGCGTCGCTTGATGTTAACGACGCCACAATAATTTATATGCCTGTATGTCCAACGATTATTGAGATAGCGGGCTAGAACCCACAGTTAACGCCTGGCACCTGCGTTAATACTTCACTACCGGCGTGATTATAATTCACTAAATAACAGTCAGTGCCATTTAATACTCGGTACGTTTGTGTCGGCGTATTGTTGACAATGATTGTTTTATTAACGGCCACTGGTGGTTGGTAAATCGTCGTGCGATAACCGTGACCGTAATGAGGTTTAGAATACGTTGTCGTTACGTGGGTGTTGTGATGAGATGCTACGTCGCTCAAAATGCTACCGATTACCACGCCGCCTATTATTCCGCCGATGATTTCACCTGTGTGATTGTGACGATGTTTGTGGTGACGCTTATAACGATGTTTTAAGTGATGATGCTTGCTGTGATGATGACGTTTATGGCTTTTATAATGTTTCTTGTGATGATTATTGTAATTAGAATGATGGTTCACTTGATGGCCAGCGAAAACGGATGGTGATAACAATAGCGATGTTGAAATCAAACCAGTAACGGCTAGTTTAGTCATTAAGTTGCTCATAAATACTCTCCAATGAGATAGGATATGAATTCATATTACGGCAGTTAACTTAATTAGAACTGAATTCTAATTAGCAGGCGAGTTTATTGCCTTAATTCGCTCCCAAAACATTTGACCAACGGGTCCTAATACTTTGTCTTCTTTGATAATCGCCCGAACTTCGCCCACTAGACTTTTTTCAAAATCATCGAGATGGATCTCTTGCAATAATCCTTGTTTTAACTCGTCAAGAATTCGAGATTTGGGAATAAACCCTGTACCCATTCCTGCGATTAATAGCGCTTTTAGGGTTTGAGCATCTTTTGTTCTCACAAGTGGTTTAGCACTATGAGCGCCCATTTGTTCGCTATCGAAACTCAAACTGCTTTCAATCATTGTAACGGTTGGTTGTTGATGGAGATCTGAAAGGCAGTTGATGGACTTTCCAGCCAGAAATTGAGGAGAGGCAACGACAACAATTTCAAATTCTTCAACGGGCAATGTTAAGTAATCGCCGATGGCGTGAAACAAATGAAACCACGCGCCAAAGGTAACATCTACTTCATCGTTATTCAGCTGCTCAAGTGACGAAAATCTTGAGCCTGCAATTAATTCAAAACTTGTGGTGGGAAACTGATGCTGAAAACTCGCTAAAATATCAATGATAAATTGACTATCACACATGGGGTCGTAACCGATGCGAAACACGGCTTCGTGGCCTTGTGCTAGGTGTTTTCCAACTGACTCGAGTTGCTCCGCACTCAATAACAAGCCTCTCGCCTGACGATAGAAAATTTTACCTTGGGGCGTTAATGTCAGGCGATATCCTGAGCGATCTAGCAGTGGGAAGCCATACTGTTGCTCAAGCTTTTTGATAGCCATTGAAATTGCTGGTTGTGTTTTGTGCAGTGAATCTGCCGCCGCTTGGATCGTACCCAGTTCAACGATGTTATGGAGCGCTTTAAGTTGTTCTAATGTCATTACTAAAAATCACAGTATAAATAAAATTTATAATCTTAATAACTTTATATAAATTTTATTGCTTTCACAAGCGAGATACAATTGTCTACTGTCGTCAAACTAATAGGATTTTGCGCATGTTTAGCCAATTTGCCCGCCGTAAAAGCATTACCGTGGTATTTTTATCTTCTTTATTTCTGTCAGCTTGTGATAACGCCGAAACCACGGTGAAAGAAACCTTTCCACCGATGGTTAAGATTGTGGATGTCGGTGGTTTGACGCAAGGCAGTATTCGCCAATTTCCTGCACAGGTGGAGCCTAATAAAGACAGCCATCTAGCATTTCGCGTCAGTGGTGAACTGAAAGAGTTTGCTGTTAAAGCAGGTAACCGAGTGACCAAAGGTCAATTGCTGGCCAAATTAGATGACCGCGATTTTAAAATTCAACTTAATGATCGTAAAGCACGTCATGCATTGGCTAAGTCTCAATTTGAACGTGCAAAACAATTACGGGATAGAAAGCTAGCATCGCAAGCGCAATATGATGAAGCCGAAGCAAATCTATTGGTTGCCCAAGCTAACCTCAACAGTGCGGAAACAGCCTTAGAATATACGTCACTGTATGCACCCTATGATGGCGTAATAGCAAAGGTATATGCTGAGAATCTTCAGAATGTACAAGCGCAACAAGTGATTCTAAATATGCAAAATGTCGATAGCGTTGATGTATCAATTCAATTGCCAGAGCGTTTAGTGGCGATTATTAATAAAGAGACTGGCTACTCACCGAGTGTAGTATTTGATTCTTTGCCTAATAAAACATTCAACGTCACAGTCAAAGAGTGGGACGCACAAGCGGACGCTGCTACGCGTACTTTTAAAGTTGTTTTTACGCTTAAACTAACAGACCAAGATAATATATTGCCGGGCATGTCAGGTACTTTATTTGCTGATTTAGCTCAAGTTACTCATCAAGATTATAGTCAAGTTGTGGTTCCTGTCTCAGCAGTGTTTGCTGCGGACGATAAACAAAGCGATACCATGCAGCGTTTTGTCTGGGTTGTTAGTGATGATATGACAGTGAAACATCGCGCCGTAGAAGTTGGAAGCTTATCAGGCATTGGCGTAATCATTAAGAGTGGTCTCAGCGGCGATGAAAAGATTGTCGGCGCTGGAGCTCACTATTTGTCGGAAGGTGATGTAGTTCGTGCATGGTCTCGTGAGCGAGGCCTATAATGGATATCGCAAAGTTATCAATTAAAAACTCTGTTATTAGTTGGATGTTTGCCGTCTTGTTACTATTGGGCGGTATTGTTTCTTATTCAGATTTAGGCCGCTTAGAGGATCCTGAGTTTACCATCAAGGAAGCAATGATTATTACTAGCTATCCTGGTGCTAGTCCGCTGCAAGTGGAAGAAGAAGTCAGCTATCCAATAGAAAATGCCTTACAACAATTACCATACATTAAAAATATTCGTTCAATTTCAACGCCGGGATTATCGCAAATTATTGTTGAAATGAAAGGGACCTATCGCAAGCAGGAGCTTCGCCAAATTTGGGATGAAGTACGCCGCAAAGTGAACGATTTAGCAGGTAACTTTCCACAAGGTGTTAATCCACCGCAAGTCAAAGACGATTTTGGTGATGTGTTTGGTGTTATGTTAGCGCTGACTGGTGATGGCTATAGCAATGAAGAACTCAAAGACTTTTCAGACTATCTTCGCCGTGAACTGGTGTTGGTTGATGGCGTGAATAAAGTCAATGTTGCGGGTACTCAACAAGAGCTTGTCGTTGTTGAAATATCTCGTAGTAAGCTGGTTTCATTGGGCATTCCACAGGCGAGTATTTTTGAATTGTTACGTACTCAAAATACCGTTTCAAATGCCGGAAAGATCAAAGTTGGCCAAGAGTCTATTCGTTTTCATTCAACGGGAGAATTTAGTGAAGTTAAGGAGTTAGAATCGCTAATTATATCGGCGCCTGGCGCCAGTGAGCTTATCTATTTAGGTGACGTTGCCAATGTGAGCCGTGAATATAGTGAAGTTCCGCAACATGTCACACAGTACAATCAAAAGCCTGCATTACTTATTGGTGTGTCATTTGCTAGTGGCGTTAATGTGGTGGAAGTGGGTGAAAGACTGCAACAGCGTCTCACTGAACTAGCTTATTTTAAGCCGCTGGGTTTAGATATCGATACTGTTTATAACCAACCGGTTGAAGTTGAAAACTCGGTATCAGGTTTTATTCTAAGCCTTGTCGAAGCCGTTGCTATCGTGATTTTGGTATTGCTTGTGTTTATGGGACCAAGAAGTGGCTTTTTGATTGGCCTCATCTTGGTTATTACTGTTTTCGGTAGCTTCATTTTTATGAAATTAATGGCGATTGATTTGCAGCGTATTTCATTAGGTGCGTTGATTATTGCGCTGGGAATGCTGGTGGATAATGCCATTGTAGTCACCGAAGGGATCTTGATTGGTCTGAAGAAAGGACGAACTACTGCTGAAGCGGCGAGCGATATCGTTAAGCAAACTAAGTGGCCATTACTTGGCGCTACTGTTATCGCGGTAACTGCTTTTGCGCCGATTGGGTTATCGTCAGACTCGACAGGAGAATTCGCGGGTAGTTTGTTTTGGGTGTTGCTCATTTCGTTAATGCTGAGCTGGATTACGGCGGTGACGTTAACACCATTCTTTGCCAATTTATTGTTTACCAATGATAAGTCGCAGAAAAACAGTGATAACGAAGATCCATACAAGGGCGCAATGTTTATATTTTACAAGCGCTTTGTGACGTTATGTATTCGTTTTAAAGCGGTCTCAGCTCTGTCACTTATTGCAGTGCTAGTGCTGTCAGTTATTGGTTTTGGTCAAGTGAAACAGTCATTTTTTCCTGCATCCAATACGCCAATGTTTTATGTCGATTTATGGCGATATCAAGGTTCTGACATTCGTGAAACCCAAAAAGATATCGCGAAGATTAGTGAACATTTGTTATCGCAAAAAGGTGTAACGCAAGTGACATCGACAGTTGGGCAGGGCGCACTGCGTTTTATGCTGACTTATGGTCCAGAGAAAAGCTACCCTGCGTTCGGTCAACTAATTGTACGCGCTGAAGATCGCGATCAGCAATTGGTTATCATGAATGATTTACGAAGGTACCTCAGAGACAACTTTCCTAATGCGTTATCAAAAATTAAGCCCATGGAAATTGGACCGCCGGTTGAGTCAAAATTAGAAGTACGCTTTTCTGGAGCTGATCCTGATGTGCTTCGTGGTTTAGCGGCTCAGGCTAAGCAGGTGCTGTTGGATAATCCTGATGCCCATAACGTACGTCATGATTGGCGTCAGCGTAGCAAAACTATTCGTCCAGTATTCAACGAAGCCGCAGGTCGACGCGTTGGTATTACCAAAGCTGATCTTGATGAATTGTTACTGGTGAGTTATTCCGGTAAAGCTGTTGGCCTCTATCGCGATGGCACGCAAATGCTGCCGATTGTAGCGCGAGCACCTGATCAAGAACGTTTATCTATCGATAGCTTAGAAGCGCTACAAATATACAGCCGCAGTTTAGGTCGTTATATTCCAGTCAGTCAGGTTGTTGATGGCTTTGAGACGCAATGGGAAGATCCTATTATTATGCGTCGTGACCGCAAGCGCACTATTACCGTTAAAGCGGATCATGACGTGCTAGGTGATGGCACTGCTGCACAAGTGTTTACGCAAGTGCGTCCATTGATTGAAGCTATCGAATTACCTCGTGGTTATCAATTAACGTGGGGTGGTGAATACGAAAGTTCGACCACCGCGCAAAAAGCACTAATGGGTGGATTGCCGTTAGGTTATCTGACGATGTTTATGATTACCGTATTTTTGTTTAACTCAATTCGCGCTCCACTAGTGATTTGGGTAACAGTGCCAATGGCAATTATTGGTGTTGCGGGTGGTCTCTTGGTCATGCAAGCACCGTTTAGTTTTATGGCGCTACTTGGTTTACTCAGTTTGTCGGGGATGCTGATTAAAAATGGCATTGTATTAGTTGATCAAATAAATATTGAGCTTGAATCTGGGCTTGCTCCTTTTGATGCGGTGCTAATGGCTGGTGCTAGTCGTGTACGCCCGGTCGCCATGGCCGCTATTACGACTATTCTTGGTATGATCCCGTTATTGTTTGATGTGTTCTTTCAGTCAATGGCGGTTACCATTATGTTTGGGTTAGGATTTGCAACGGTCTTAACCTTAGTATTTGTTCCCGTTTTTTACGCCATGTTCTTTGGTATAAAAGCTAAGTAATAATCATTCCTATCGCAGAGGCACTGGGCATTAGCTCAGTGTTTCTTTTCTACCTTTTCTTCATTACAATTTCTTACAACTTCACGAAATTTCTATACAAAACCTTAAGGTTTAATTTGCTATATTTCGTCCAATTATTTTCGTCACGCTAGGAGCCATGATGGCCACTAAAAAACAAACACTTTTGCCGATCTTGATATTGCTAGGAACGGTTGCGATTGCAGCCGCATTTGTCGCCATGAAAGAAGCACCTAAGGAAAAAGAACCTAAGGCATTTATTCCTGTTGTAAAAACGCAGACGATTGATGTCGGTGAATTAACAATGAAAGTTAAATCACAAGGTATGGTAATGGCTAAAGAACAAACGGTGTTAGTGGCACAAGTTGGCGGAAAGATTACAAAACTTGCACCGGCGTTTATTCGTGGTGGCCGTGTTAAGGCGGGAGAAGTGCTAGCGTGGATTGACGATAGTGACTATCAAACGCAGCTAATTGAAGCTCAAGCGAGTTTGGCATCAGCGCGTGCGTCACTGCAACAAGAAAAGGCAAAAGGGCACGTTGCTGAGCGTGAATGGCAACAAATTACCAATGCGAGCCCATCTGAGTTAGGACTGCGTAAACCGCAGCTTGCGCAAGAAGTTGCACGTGTTCGCGCTGCGACTGCTGGCGTATCACGTGCTGAGCGCAATTTAGAGCGCACACAGATTATTGCACCCTATGACGCAATTATCGAAAGTAAAAATGTTGGCTTAGGAAGTTTCGTCGGCGTTGGTAGTTCACTGGGGCAAATTTCTCGCACTGATGTTGGTGAAATTCGTTTGCCGATCGCCGACAAAGATATGCAATTCTTAATTAATCATGGCACTGATTCCATGGTGACCTTGTCAGGCACCTTTAATGGACAATTGATGACGTGGCAGGGAAAAATTGTTCGTAATGAAGGCCTTATTGATAGTAAATCACGGATGAATTATTTAGTTGCACAAGTTGATACGCCTTATGATTTAGCACAGCCGTTGCGTTTTGGTAGCTATGTGACAGCACAAATTGACGGTTTAACCCTACCAAGCGCTGCTATTGTACCTCGCTATCTTATTGAAGATCGCGGTCTTGCATTTGTCACTAACGATAACGCGTTACATTTTGAAGCCGTTAATATTATTCGCCAGCAAGGTGAGAACGTCATAATCTCCGGTAACTTAAATAATTATGATCAGCTTATTGTCAGCGCGTTAGATGTGCCGGTTGAAGGCATGGAATTAACAGTTATGGGGAAAAACCAATTGCAGTCAGGTGACTCTATTGCTACGAATACGCCAGTAAGCGAGGCTAACTAATGGACACCAAAGAAACTGGTATTATTGCTTGGTTTGCTCGTAATAGCGTTGCTGCCAATTTACTAATGTTCTTCATTATTATCGGCGGTATTTTTGCCTCGTTTATTGTGCGCAAACAAATGTTCCCATTAGAAGAAACCAATTGGATTTCGGTGAGCGTTCCTTATTTAGGGGCTGCTCCGCAAGAAGTAGAAGAAGGCATTACGGTAAAAATCGAAGAGTCTCTCGAATCAATTCAAGGCTTAAAACGTGTTATTAGCTATTCAAATCGAAATGTCGCTAGTGCATGGATTGAAGTGAATAATGAATTTGACATGCAAGAAGTGCTTGATGAAGTCAAAGTTCAAATAGACTCTATTTCAAGTTTTCCCGCTGGTATCGAGCGCCCCGTTGTAAAACGCGATAAATTTCGACAAGAAGTGATGTATATCAGCCTGTATGGTGATTTATCACCAAGGCAGCTTAAAGAGTTGGGGCGTGGTATTCACGATGAACTTCAGCAGCTTAGTAGTGTTAACATTTCGGACTTTTACGGCGGCCTAGCTTATGAGATTGCCGTTGAAATTGACCAAAACAAACTGCGTGAATATCAACTGTCGTTTCGTGATGTGTCTAATGCTATTCGCGCTTCCTCATCGAATATGTCGGCTGGCCAAATTCGTGCTGAAAACGGCGTCATTTCGATGCGTGTTGAAAACCAAGCGTATAACCAACGAGAGTTTGAACAAATTCCCGTTATTACATTAAGCGATGGTACGATTTTATTATTGGGTGATCTGGCAACGGTCAATGACGGTTTTGTTGAAGGGCTACGTTACGCCAAATTTAATGGCAAGAACTCGGTAACTTTCTATATTGGCGCCTCCACTGATCAATCAATGACCAAAATTGCCAAGCAAGTCCGTGCTTATATTGACCGCAAAAAGACCGAGCTGCCACAAGGCGTTGGCCTAGAGCCGTGGGTTGATATGACTTTTTACCTTAACGGTCGTCTTAACATGATGCTTGAGAATATGGTATCAGGGGGGATTTTAGTCTTCTTGATGTTGGCGTTATTCCTGCGCCTACGTCTTGCATTTTGGGTCATGATGGGCTTGCCAGTTAGTTTCCTTGGGGCGCTGTTTTTTATGCCAATGGAATTTATTGGTCAAACAATCAATGTGACTAGTCTATTCGCGTTTATTTTAGTGCTTGGCGT
>MPDF01000042.1 GCA_001874365.1 Gammaproteobacteria bacterium MedPE
CCTATTTTATGACAAGCGACTGTCTGCTAATGGCAGTCAATCTTGTGCAAGTTGTCATCTGCAAAGCCGTGCTTTTTCTGAACCTTTGACAACGTCTGTTGGCTCAACAGGGCAAGTACATAGACGAAATGCTCAAGCGCTTGTAAATGTTGCTTTTAATCATTCACTAACCTGGGCAAATGATGAAATTGTTACGTTAGAGCGTCAAATATTACTACCATTGTTTGGTGAGCAGCCAATTGAAATGGGCGTTGGTGGTCATGAAGATAAAATTCTCGAAAGACTGAAGAATGAACGTTATAAAGTGTTGTTTTCAGATGCTTTTGGCAGTGATGATATTAATTTTGACCGCATTGTTAAGGCACTTGCAAGCTTCACTCGTAGTTTGGTGTCATTGGATAGTCCATTTGATCAATATGCGTATCAAATGAAAGACGATGTTCTGAACGAATCTCAATTACGAGGCATGAATATGTTTTTCTCGGAAAAACTAGAGTGTCATCATTGTCATGGTGGGTTTAACTTTACGCAATCGACAACGCATGAAAAACAGCAATTAGACTTACGGGCATTTCACAATACAGGCCTTTACAATCTCGCTGGTGAATTTAGCTATCCAACATCAGATACTGGGCTTTTTGAGGCAACAGCAAAACCACAAGATGTCGGACGCTTTAGGACGCCGACATTGCGTAATATTGCTTTAACTGCGCCGTATATGCATGACGGTAGCATTGCAACATTGTCTGAAGTTGTCGATTTTTATGCAGCAGGTGGCCGGCATATTGATAGCGGGCCGCTGACTGGGGATGGTAGAGAAAATCCTTATAAGAGTCAGTTTGTGAAAGGTTTTGAGTTGGATGTACAGCAAAAAGAAGATCTGATTGCATTTTTAGAGGCTCTTACAGATCGCGAATTCATCACTAATCCAAGACATGCCAACCCATTTATAACACAACATTAAACAATACAGGTGGAGTTTTGCTCTGTTAGTTTGTGTACTAATGCCGAGGCTCTTATAGGTCTAGATAAATGATATCCTTGTCCGAAATTACACCCCATATCCGAAAGTAATTGCTGCTGCTGAGGCGTTTCAATACCCTCAGCAATTATTTTCATTCCCAAGCTGTTTGCCATGGTGACAATCGCTTTACATAGTGCATTCTCTTTTGACTTTGGACTGAGGTTTGATACAAAGCTTCGGTCAATTTTTAGGTAATCAATATCGAACTTGTTTAAGTATGACATCGATGAATAACCGGTACCAAAATCGTCAAGGGCGATCGGCATGCCGCAGGCCCTAAAATCTTTTAAGGTTTCTACCGAGTCACTATTAGATTCAATGAGCAAGGTCTCTGTAAGCTCAATAATAATAGATTTATCTTGAAGGTTGAGCTGTGATAACTGGCGGCACCATGCTTTTGGATCAATGGTATTACTATGATACTGCACGGGGGAGGTGTTTACTGAAATAGTAAAATTTGGCTCAATTCGCTGTAAGATTTTTACTTGCTTGGCAGCCTGTTCAAAGACCCATTCCCCGATGATATTAATCAGTCCGGACTCTTCGGCCAGTTCAATAAACTCGTTAGGTGGGACAATCCCTAATTCAGGGTGATTCCATCGTAACAAGGCTTCAGCTTTCATAATTTTGTTTGACGTTAGGCAAACAATCGGTTGATATTCTAAATACAGTTGCTGGCGTTCTATGGCCTGCCTTAAGTCGTTCGAAAGCGCTAATCGTTTAGTCGCATTGGATTGGAGTTCTTGCGTAAAGTACTGAACGTTATTTCGGCCCAACTCTTTGGCATGATACATCGCTTGATCAGCATTTTTTAGTAATTGAACATCATCAACACCATCGCTTGGACTAAAGGTCACACCGATACTTGTGCTGATGTAATGCGGCTGCCCATTTAATAAAAACGGTGTCGCTAAAGCAGCAAGAATACTGTGGGCGATTCTGTCAATGACTGTAATATCGTCGAGATCACTTAGAATGATTGTAAATTCGTCGCCGCCAAGACGAGCAACCATATCGATATCACGAACACATTTTTTGAGCCTTGTCGCAACTTCAATGAGTAATTGATCGCCAACATCATGTCCCATCGAATCGTTAATTTCTTTAAAGCGGTCGAGATCTAAAAATAATAACGCAACTTGCTTACCGCTACGTGCAGTCTTTTTGACTTCAAATATTAACCGCTCTTTAAACATTAATCGATTAGGTAGATCTGTTAGGCTGTCGAAATTAGCTTGAAGCCAAATATTTTCCTCAGCAAGTTTCCGCTGTGTAATATCCCTAAAGCTCCAAAAGCGGCCGACAAATGTCTTGTGTTCATCGAATAATGGTGCCGAAAAACGCTCAAATGTTCTACCGTCGCGTAATTGGATTTCAGAAAAACTCTGCATATTATTATCGGCGTTATGTGCGCGTACTGATGATAAAAACTCTTTTGGATTAGAAACTTTTTTAGTCATCGCATAAAGTACATGCCAATTATCAATATCGACAAGTTGGGTATCATTAAGATCCCATAGTTGTTTCAGCTGGTTGTTAGCCGACACTAATTTCCCTTGCGCATTAAATGTTAATATGCCGTCAATAGATGCTTGTTGTTGCGTTTTTAAAATACTATTCATTAAACGCATTTCTTTGGTGGCACGACGTTTAGAATGCCATAACACAATGACAGGAATGAATACAAAAACTAACAATACACAAACAAAAAACCACACCGCAGGATGGGATAAAATGTAGCCAGTTTGAGATGGCTCAAACACAATATTATTTGGATTAATTGTTGAATTTGATAAACCCATGCTAGCGATAATTTTTTGCCAGCGCATAGGAGATGAGACACCTATCTCCAATAAATTCGGTTGCATCAAATAGGTGAGTTGTCTTAGCTCCACCAGTAGAGAGTTGATAGACAAGTCGTTTTTATAATTAGACTTGATTAACTCTGCGGTAAACTGTGGATGTTTAAGTGCATACTGCCAGCCCTTTATTGTTGCGCTCTTAAACTTAGCCGCTTGGTGTGGATATTGTGATAAGTAGGGTTGCGTTGCAATGATATTGGCGCCGTAAAAATTCAAACCAAGTGAGCGAGAATTTATGAGTTCGTAAGGTTTGATAAAATTGGTGGATATGTGAGGCAATTGCGTAATTTTAACGGCGATTGCTGCCACGTCATTTTTATTAAATAACGAGATATCATTACTCTCGATCGTTTTATATTCATTTCTATCCAACCCCGCCGTTTGAAGCATAGTATGAATTTCACTTGCTTGATGGGAAATGGCAATAGACTGGTGTTTAAGTGATTCTATTGTAATATTCGGGTTAGTTAATAAAACCCACGGAGAAAACTGTTCTACGGTCGCAAGAACACGAAGTTGTGGTGACTCTTCAAGGTGCGAAATTAAGGATGAACCTGCAACGGCAAACTGTGCTGAATTTGTCTCAAGAGATTTCAAAGGAGAAAAGTTCTCTTGTGCGCCTTCTTTGATGATGACGTCTAATCCTTGTTCTTGATAATAACCTTGGTTTTTCGCAATATAGAAGCCAGCATGACTAAATTGATGTTGCGAATCTAATTGTAAAATAACAGATGTTAGCCCATCAAAATCATCAAACGCTTTGGCTTGATAACTCGTCAGTAACATAAGTACAACAAATAGGTATCGTAAAATCATAGGATTTAATAGTTAAAAAGTACTGCTCTATATTATTATTAGTCGTTTTTTGGTAGCGAGAAGTCTAATGAATAGTACTCGAAAGTCAATCGGTAACAGCGGTGAAAAAACAACAAACTTAATCTATGTTATTTAATAACGAACTTTTAACATATTTGTAATTATCTCAATGGTTTATTTAGTTATTGAAATCCGCTTTTAAAATGGTATGGAAATCTATTTATTACTAACTAATTTAAGGGCAATATTGTTCGTTGATATAAGTGCCTTGTGACATAAGGATATTTATAACAAACTAGGTAAAGTTTTCAAACAGGCTGAATAACGATGACGAATTCAACTAAATATAAAATTTGTGCACTTGCGCTGATAATCCTGCCAATGAGCCCACTTCAAGCCACATCTTCTACTGCTTGGTATAAAGTCGATAAAATTCAACAGATCTTAAAATTGGTTGATAAAAAATGTATTGATGACAAGGTTGAACAATGTCAACGCACTCGGCACTGGCGTGTTTATTACAAAGCAACTAGCCGATATGCGCCGTTACAATCATTTCAAGAAGTGTTGATGGAAGATATTCCACAGCTCGGTGCGGTTATGCAATTGACTGTCGATGTGGAAAAGAAAAAAAAGGCTACCAAGTCGTAGCCTTTTTCTAACTGTATCAATATTACAAGGTATTATTGATATAGTTATCAACTTGTTGTTCTAGTACATTAAGTGGCACTGGGCCATTTCGTAGAATAGCATGATGAAACTCTCTAATTGAGAATTTATCACCAAGGCGAGTTTTAGCTTGTTGACGCAATTCGACTATTTTTATCATACCTATTTTATAAGCGGTGGCTTGCGACGGCATGACTATATAACGCTCGATTGCTTTAATAGCGTCTCCCTTTGGATTCGGTGTATTTTGTACTAAATAATCGATAGCTTGCTCTCTAGTCCAACGCATTTGGTGAATGCCTGTATCAACAACAAGACGGCATGCTCGCCATAATTCCATCGCTAATCGACCAAAATCAGAGTAGGGATCTTGATAGAAACCAATTTCTTTTGGCAGTAATTCGGTGTACAAGCCCCAACCTTCTGAATAAGCGGTGTAGTGACCGTATTTACGAAACTCAGGAATGCCTGTTAATTCCATTCCCAGTGATATTTGCATGTGATGGCCAGGTAAACCCTCATGGAACGCTAATGCTTCCATCTGGTATTTTGGCATGTTATTCATGTCATACAAATTCGCGTAATAACGACCCGGGCGTGTACCATCCGGTGATGGGCGGTTATAAAAGGCTTTGCCTGCTGATTTTTCTCTAAAGGCTTCAACAGCTTTCACAACCAAGTCGGCTTTAGGCTGAACGACAAAAAGCTCATCAAGACGTAACTTCATTTGATCAATGTATGCTGTCGCTTTAGTTAGATAGGCTTGGCGACCCTCACTTGTATTTGGGTAATAGAATTGCTTATCTGTGCGCATGAACTCAAAGAAATCATTTAAATTACCTTTAAACTTCACTTTGTTCATTATTTGGCGCATTTCTTCATGAATTCGACTAACTTCGTTTAATCCAATATTGTGAATTTCTTTAGCAGTCAATGACGTCGTCGTTGTGTTTTCAAGGGCTCTCTTATAAAAAGTGTCACCATCAGGAAGTTTCCATACGCCATCATCATAGCTCGCTCTCGCTTGTTGTTCGCGCAGATAGCTAATGAGTGTGCTATATCCAGATTTTACATCGGTCAGCAAAGCGTCACGGGCTTGATACTTTAATGTCTCTTTCTCGTTGTCTGACAATGGTAGTTTGTCGACTTTACGTGAAAAGTCAGCAAATAAAGGGCTTATCCCTTTGTTGTTAAATGGTTTGCCGTTAAGCACATTCATTGAATCATTAATAACATAAGCATAAACAAAATGTGGCGCCATTATTCCGCGTTCTTCACGATCACGTAAATTCTGTGTTAACTGCTTCATCAAGGTTTTTAAGCCATGAAGACGTTTTATGTAGGCTTGAGCATCAGCGCTGTCACTGATCTTGTGGGCGTTAATGAGCATACTTACCGCTTGACTATGAAGGCCGCGCATTTGATTCACTGGATAACTATGAAAACGCCATTGATGATCATTAATAGAGTCTTTCAACTTGTTTTCAAAAAGCTGAAAGCTTAATTTTGTTTGCTCATCGAGTAAGAGTGGGTTGATCGTATTCAGGCGATTTAAGTCTTCAATATCCTTTAAGTGATGTTGTTGTACTGCTGCGTCACTAATATCGTCCCATTTGTCATAATCTTGTTTGATGCCCATGTAGGTTTGACGCATCGGACTCGCCATTAAGTTTTCTTTATAAATATCATCAAAGAGCTGATTGGCAATGGCAGACTGAGCAGCAATTTGTGCTAATTGTGATGCAGTCACTGCTGGTGATGCCGCGATATTAACTTGTTGTGCAGGGTTGAGTTGCTGTGCTAATTGTTCTTTATCAGCCTCTGTTGGCGTAAAATTAAGGCTACAACCGCCCAATACAAGCGCACCTGCGCCTAATGATATTATTTTATTATTCATCAGGTTATCCGTTAATAGTTGATGACGGTTACGAGTTAAGACACTCAGTCTACTAAATTAGTCATAAAGATAAAATACCGAAATTTGTACGCTCTTTATGAATGTTGTAAGCAATTTTTTCGTTATTCCATAAACAAATTGAGCAGTTCATTTAAGAAACGCTGCCCAAGTGAAGTCACCTGCCAATGTGTTGCCGTTTGTTCTATCAGTCCTTTGTCAATTGCACGTTGCATCGGCGCTGCAATTGATTCTTCGCTTAAGCCAGTAAACTGCGGAAACTCATCTCTCGGGCAAGCTTCAACAAGGCGAAATCTATTCATAAAGTACTCGAGGGCAATATCTTCTCTATCAACAGCCCAACGTTCAAACGAATATGCATTTTCGCTATTGAGGTATCCCTTAGGATGTTTGATCTTGCTTGAACGTAAAACCTGATTAGTTGAAATATCAGTGATTTTTCCGTGTGCACCACAGCCAATACCTATGTAATCGCCAAAACGCCAATAATTTAGATTGTGATGGCATTGGTAACCAGGCTTAGCAAATGCCGAAATCTCATATTGAACATAGCCAGCGTCGAGTAATGTTTGACGTCCTGCTTCAAAAATATCTGCAAGGACTTCATCATCTGGAATTGTTGGCGGCTTAGAGTGGAATTGGGTGTTTGGCTCAATCGTTAATTGATACCACGACAAATGTGGTGGTGAAAGCGTAATTGCTTGCTTTAAATCAGCTAAGGCATCGCCAACATGTTGCTTGGGTAATGAGTGCATCAAGTCGATATTATATGAACGTAATGACAAGTCGTTGGCTTGTTTTGCAGCCGCTATCGCCTCATCACTGTCATGGATACGTCCCAAAATAGTTAGTTTATCTTTTTGGAATGACTGAACACCGATTGATATCCGGTTGACACCCGCATCTTGGAATTGCTTAAAACGACCGGCTTCTACTGTGCCGGGATTTGCTTCCATGGTAATTTCAATATCGTCAATACAATCGATCATTGATTTTACGCCATCAAGTAACCGTTTCATTTGCAAAGGTTCTAGCAGACTTGGCGTACCGCCACCGATGAACACTGATTGCAGTTGCCGACCTTGAACATGTTTTAGCTCTTCACTTAAATCTTCAAGAAGTGCATCGACATAGGCCTGATGAGGGATTTCGTTCTTAAGGGCGTGTGAATTAAAATCACAATATGGACATTTTTGAACGCACCACGGAATATGAATATACAAACTCAGTGGTGGTAACTTTAGTGTATTTGGGCTCATTATTTTTGTTGCGCAAGCAGAGGAACTAATGCAGCAAGCGCTTTTGCTCGGTGGCTTATTTTATTTTTGTCAGCTTTGTCTAATTGCGCACTAGTACAGTCGAGTGCTGGTACATAAAACACAGGATCATAACCAAATCCTTCACGACCTTCTTGAGTTTTTGTAATGTGTCCATTCCAGAAACCCTGACAAATGATCGGTGTTGGATCGTTCTCGTGCTCCATATAAACCAGCACACAAACAAAGCGCGCTTGTCGCTTATTGTCATCGATATCGTTCATTTCAACGAGTAATTTGTCGATGTTGGTTTGATCCGTTGCATCATCACCACTATATCGCGCAGAGTAAATACCAGGGGCACCACCAAGCGCTGTAACCTCAAGACCAGAATCATCGGCAATGGCAGGCTTACCAGTAATTTTGGCTGCGTGGCGTGCTTTGATGATGGCGTTTTCAACAAAGGTAGTGCCAGTTTCTGGAACATCTGGCACATTGAACTCGCTTTGTGCAACGACATCTAAATTTAACGGGGCAAGCATTGCTGCTAATTCTTTTACTTTGCCTTGGTTTCCCGTGGCTAAAACGATTTGAGACATACTACAACCTACTTAGTCTACGTAAAATTGTTGGGTGAATTTCACTAAACTGTTAAGACCTTCGCTATTAACTGCGCGGACTTGAATCGTGAATTGCTCTTTGTGACGAAATGGAATTGAAGCAATATAATAAATTGCATCTCCCTCTTTAATTTCTTTAAATTTTAACTCAACAAGTTTGCCGGTTAAATTAACTGCTTTTCCCGATACTTTACCTGAAACTGCGGGGGTTCCATCTTGCAACGTGTCTAATATCGAAATGTTAATAAAACCGTTGTAGCTTGAGCGTTTTATGCCATATGTACTCGCAACCTTTGGTGTTAATAGTGTTGTAGGCAACGCAATGTAGTGAACTTGGTAACGCCCTGACTGTTCATATTGGCCACCAGTTTGCGGTGTTTTTTCATCATTTGCACTAGCGTGTGAAACAGACAACGTGCCGACGATTAATGCCGCTAAGATTCGTTTTAAATTAAACATCTTTCATCTCTGTATAAAGTAACTATTAAAGGTTAATCCAAATGCCGCCTAGTAGATCGCCCATTAACATATTAATGAAAATGAGGCCCATAGACACAATCATAAGTGATAAGTCGATGCCACCTAAATCAGGCATACGTCGGCGAATAGGGTGGAGAATAGGTTCAGATATTTGTGCCATTACCTGCTCTACAGGATGACGCCCTTGACTTATCCAGCTCATAATTGCGCGAATTAATAAAACCCAGAATAAAAGCAAGCCTGTTTTCTTAATCGCAAACAAGAATCCAAAAATGAGCAATGGAATTGGATGAATACCGCTGCTCATTAACATTAAGACTGACATTTTAGCAAAACCGACGAGTAATGCTAAAACAACACCCGCCATATCGATACCAAACAAACCTGGAATAATACGACGTAATGGACGTACTAGTGGATCTGTTGCTTTGACGACAAATTGACTAAATGGATTGTAGTAATCTGCACGGGCTATTTGAAGCCACACACGTAACACGACAATCATAAAATAGGTATTAAAGAGAATATCTATTAAAAAAGTGAAAGAGCTCATTAACTGGTTATCCTAGTGATTTAAATTAAAATTCTTTTGCCATTTCATCGGCACGCTTAACTGCATTTTTCATGGCATTGTCCACCATGTTATCAAAACCTTGTTCTTTAAACGTTTCAATAGCCGCGTGAGTTGTGCCGCCTTTTGATGTGACTTGCTTACGCAGTTCAGATAACTCAAGGTGACCATTGTGTCTCACCATTTCCGCTGCGCCAAGTGCTGCTTGCTGAATGAGTTGTCGAGCTTCATCACCTGTTAGCCCCATACTCATTGCACTTTGCTGCATATATTCCATCATTAAGAAAAAATAGGCAGGCGAGCTACCGCTGCAAGCGATGATTGAATCGATTTGTTTTTCATCGTCAACCCACAGTATTTCACCTACTGCGCTGATGATTTGAGAAACAACGATTTTATCATCGTTAGTTACCGCTGCTCCTGCATATAATCCGCTCATCCCCAAACCTAATAATGAGGGAGTATTTGGCATCACGCGAATTAACCTAACTGGAGCGTCTAAATAATCATGATAACGTTGAGAGGGAATGCCAGCGGCTAATGTGACAAAGAGCTTATTTGTGATGTCTTTTTTATTCAACGCGCCACACACTTGCGCCATGATTTGTGGCTTGACTGACAATATTACAATGTCTGCCCACTCTATGGCTTCGTCATTGTCATTAGTGGTTAAAATACCTAAGTTAGATTTCAACGCCTCTAGTTTTTGGGAGCTAGGGTTGCTCGCCATTATATGGGAGCCAGGATAATGCTTAGCGATCAAACCACTAATAATACTGTGCGTCATATTACCCGCACCAATAAAGGCAATTTTCTGTTGTTGCATTTATATTCTCTCTTGAATTTTGATCTTTATTTAGGGGCGCGTGCGCCAAAGATTGCACTACCGATGCGAACCATTGTCGAGCCATTTCCGATTGCTTGCTCAATGTCACTGCTCATGCCCATCGACAAGGTATCTACTGTATCAAATTCTTTTTTCAGTTGCTGTAATAGCTGGTGCATTTTATCAAATTGCTCATTGATAACAGATAGATCGTCTGTTTTTATGCCAATCGTCATTAGTCCACGTAGGGTTAATCGATCAAACTTCGCAAGCTGAACTGCCAATGCCATTACTTCTTCCGGTGAAAGCCCTGATTTCGAATCTTCACCGCTAATATTAACTTGAATTAAGATTTGTAACGGTTTTTGGTAGACCCCCCGTTGTTCGTTTAATCGCTTTGCTATTTTTAATCGATCAATAGTGTGTATCCAGTCAAAATTCTCAGCGACGACACGGGTTTTGTTTGACTGTAAAGGGCCAATAAAGTGCCATGTTAAGCTTGAATCATCAAAATGTAAGACTTTCTCTACGCCTTCTTGCACATAGTTTTCACCAAAATGGCGCTGACCAGCGGCAATGGCTTGTTCAATATCGCTAATGGGTTTAGTTTTACTGACAGCGATTAATTCGACTGAATTTTCTACACGTTGAGATTTTTTCTCAAAAAAACGAATACTGTTAATTGCTGAATTTAATCGTTCTGTTATGTTAGGCATAATATTAACTAATTATAAATCGAAGGTTTTTTATGGATATTACCGAATTATTGGCGTTTAGTGTTAAACATGACGCATCAGATTTACATCTTTCTGCTGGTGTTCCGCCTATGATACGTGTTGATGGTGAAGTACGAAAGCTAAACGTACCACCTTTAGAGCATAAAGAAGTACATAATTTGATTTATGACATTATGGATGACAAGCAACGCAAAGACTACGAAGAAAAATTAGAGTGTGATTTTTCATTTGAAGTGCCTAACATGGCACGTTTTCGTGTTAACGCATTTGTTCAAAACCGTGGCGCTGGTGCCGTTTTCCGTACGATTCCAAGTGAAGTTTTAACGCTAGATCAAATCAATGCACCGCACATCTTCAAAAAGATTTCCGAAAATCCACGTGGTTTAGTATTAGTAACGGGTCCAACGGGGTCTGGTAAGTCGACGACTCTAGCGGCGATGGTTGACTACATCAATGAGTCTAGACGCGAACACATCCTAACCATTGAAGATCCTATTGAATTTGTTCACCAAAATAAGCAATGTTTGATTAACCAGCGTGAAGTTCATCGTGATACGCATGGGTTTGACAATGCACTAAAGAGCGCGCTGCGTGAAGATCCTGATGTGATTCTAGTGGGGGAAATGCGAGATCTTGAAACTATTCGCTTAGCCCTTACTGCGGCAGAAACCGGTCACTTAGTCTTTGGCACACTTCATACTACCTCCGCTTCTAAAACTATCGATCGTATTGTTGATGTATTTCCAGCCGCAGAAAAAGACATGGTGCGAACCATGTTATCTGAGTCGTTGCAGGCCGTTATTTCGCAAACGCTCGTTAAGAAAATAGGCGGTGGTCGTGTGGCTGCACATGAAATTATGATTGGTACTCCTGCGATACGTAATCTGATTCGCGAAGCTAAAGTGGCGCAAATGTATTCAGCTATTCAAACTGGTATGGCGTTTGGCATGCAAACATTAGATCAATCATTAAGTAATTTAATGAATAGCGGTGATATATCGCGTGAAGATGCCATCTTAAAAGGCTCTGGTAAACAAGCGTTATAGGAAGTTATCATGAAAATTTTACCGTATTTAAAATCATTGGTCGAACAAGATGGCTCTGATTTATTCATCACTGTGAATGCTAAACCCAGCATTAAAGCCCATGGTGCAATGTTACCTTTGGGAGATATTGAACTCTCCGAAGAGCAAGCGTTAGAAATTGTTTTGGGAACAATGAATGCAAAGCAGCGCCAAGAATTCGAAACCACTAAAGAGTGTAATTATGCTATTGCGCTTGACGGCGTAGGACGTTTTCGTTTGAGTGCATTCTGGCAACGCAACATGGCTGGGCTAGTTGCTCGTCGTATTGAAACTGAAATTCCTGAAATGGATGACCTGCAATTACCCGCTGTGCTTAAAGATGTAATAATGAGTAAACGTGGTCTCGTCATTATGGTAGGCGCAACGGGTACTGGTAAATCTACATCACTTGCAGCAATGATTGGTCACCGAAATCGCCACAGTAAGGGGCACATCTTAACGGTCGAAGATCCTATTGAGTTTGTGCATGAGCATCGTCGTAGTATTGTTAATCAACGCGAAGTTGGCGTTGATACTGAGTCGTTTGAAGCAGGGTTAAAGTCAGCACTTCGCCAAGCGCCTGATGTGGTGTTACTTGGTGAGATTCGCTCACCAGAAACCATGCAATATGCACTTACCTTTGCCGAAACGGGACATTTATGTGTAGCGACCTTGCATGCTAATAATGCTAACCAAGCTATCGAACGTATTATGCATTTGGTGCCAAAAGAAAAGCATCAACAGTTGTTGTTTGATTTATCGTTAAATCTTCGCGCAATCGTTGCTCAGCAACTTGTTCCGGTGAAAAATGGCAAAGGGCGACGCGCGGCGATTGAAGTGATGCTTAATTCATCGCGCGTGTCAGATTTGATTGCCAAGGGAGAACTTCACTCGCTGAAAGAAACCATGGCTAAATCGAATGAACTTGGGATGCAAACATTTGACCAAGCTTTGTTTAATCTTTATCAGCTTCATGAAATAAGCTACGCAGACGCGTTGCACCATGCTGATTCACCCAATGATTTACGTTTAATGATTAAACTCAAAGGCGGTAAAGATATCGATGCTGGACTACTCAGTGAAGTAACGCTAGATATGGATTAATTGATAAGGAGGGTAAATAAGCCTTGCTTATTTACCCTCCTATTGCATTTACTCACCGTATTGGGCTGTGAACCAACTTTCTAGAATTAATACCGCAGATACACTGTCAATTTTTCCTTTATTAAGCTTTTTAAAACCCCCTAATTCAAAAAGTCGCTCTTTGGCCTCAACGGTTGTTAAACGTTCGTCATGCCCATGAACAGGTAACTTGAATCGATGATAAAGACGTTTTCCAAATTTCTTAGCGCGCGCTGTTAATAATTGCTCACTGCCATCCATATTAGTGGGATAACCAACAACAATATCTGTCGGTTGCCATTCTGAAAAAACATCATCTAAGGCTTGCCAGTTGGGAATACCATCAACGGCTTTAATTGCGCTTAGCGGACTGGCAGTGCCCGTAATTTGTTGACCAATGGCAACACCAATACTTTTTACGCCAAAATCAAAGGCGATAATACAACTCATAAAGTCTCTTTAACTATGACCAGCTTGTGGCGTTAATTGCCAAACGTCAAAACCTAATTGTTGAGTCGCTTGCTGCCAGCGTTGATCGATGGGAGTAGAAAATAAATGCTCGGGATCACAAGGGCTGGTTAACCAAGAATTTTCTAATAACTCTTGCTCTAACTGACCTGGCTCCCAACTCGCATATCCTAATGCAATAATAAATTGCTCTGGTGCATCGCCAGTGCCTAATGCTGACATGATATCTTTAGAAGTAGTCATTGTAATATCATCAGAGCAGGCTTCGCTACTCTTCCAGCCGGTTTGTGGCGAGTGTAAAACAAATCCACGTTCTTGATTAACAGGTCCGCCATTAAACACTTGCTGATGAATATTGTTTGATGCAAAGTTGGTAATTGGCAATTCCATTTTTTCTAGTAATTGTTCAACGTTGAGCTGACTAATCGGTTGATTGATAATAAAACCCATGGCACCGTCTTCGTCATGTTTTACTAAATAAATGACACTACGATTAAAATAAGGATCGTCCAAATTTGGCATCGCAATTAAAAACTGATTTCTCAAACTATCCATTGATGACATGATCCTCAATTACTGGCTTTAACCACCGGCCAGTTTAACGGTGTGACCTTTTTTCTCTAAATAAGCTTTAATGACATCGCGCTTATCTCCTTGAATTTCAATGATGCCATCTTTAACTGCACCACCGCAACCAACAAGTTTTTTTAGCTCTTTCGCTAATCCTTTTAATGATTTTTCATCCATCAACAATCCGCTGATTGTCATGACTCCTTTGCCTTTACGTCCTTTGGTCTCGCGGCGAATACGGACAACACCATCACCTTGTGGAATTTGTTCTTCCTTTGGCGTTTCTTTAATGCGGCCTTGGTCGGTTGAAAAAACTAATACTGAATCATCTATTCTCATTTTCTTGCCTTTGTAACACGGTGAGTTTATTTATTTTAACAGAGGGGAAATCCCCAAGCTATATGCAATTAAATTAAGGCAATTGGTATAAGTGTAATTGCCTGATAGAATGTCGAACACTTTGTATAAACTTCGTCATTTACATTAAAAATGACGTGAAAACTGAGAAAAGAGATGAAATGGTTCGCCGCCGTTCTTATTGTATTGCTAGGGTTGCTACAACATCGGTTGTGGTTTGGTAAAAATAGTTGGCCTGATTACCTGCAATTAAAGCAAGAAATAGTCAGCCAAACGAAAGAAAATCAAACGTTAACTGCAAAAAATGCACTGCAATATAAAGAAATTAACGATCTAAAAACGGGTCTTGATGCCATTGAAGAGCGTGCCCGAAACCAACTAGGTCTTATTAAAGACGGTGAAACCTTTTATCGGATTGTCGAGTAAATTAAAGAGCGTATCTATTTTGTTATCACACCCTATTTACGCTGTTGTCCCAGCAGCTGGTATTGGTGCCCGGATGGGCAGCGATATTCCTAAGCAATATTTAACGATTAATGATATCGCTATCATTGAATATGCATTGGCACCGTTATTAGTCGATGAAAGAATTAAAATGGTCATCGTGTCACTAGGCACTAATGATCATTGGTTCCAACAACTCGTTGTTGCGCAGCACCCTAAATTAAAAACTGTTATCGGTGGTGCACAACGTGCCGATTCTGTATTGGCCGCGTTAGATATCATTGATGAAGATGGTATTGTTCTGGTTCATGATGCTGCTCGTCCGTGTTTAACCAAGCAAGATATTGATTTGTTAATTGATAATGCATCGATGGAATCAGGGGCAATTATCGGTTCATTAGTTCGAGATACTATGAAGCGCGTTACTAGTGATGGCGTGATTGAATCAACAGTTCCTAGAGAATTTCTTTATCATGCACTGACTCCGCAAATGTTTCCAATTAATCGGTTAAAGCAAACCATGATAGAGGCACTTGCCCAAGGCGTTAATGTTACCGATGAAGCGTCGGCGATGGAATGGGCTCAAATGCCAGTTAAAATACTCAATGGTCGCAGTGATAATATCAAAGTGACTCGACCTGAAGACTTACGGTTAGCGGAAGTATTTCTTCAGGGGCAGGGCAAAATTAATCAATCACAGGAAATATCATGATAAGAATTGGTCACGGTTATGACGTTCACAAATTTGGTGGTCAGGGACCGGTTATTATTGGTGGCGTTGCAATAGAGCACAGTAAAGGTTTAATTGCTCATTCTGATGGTGACGTTGCACTGCATGCATTATGCGATGCATTACTTGGCGCATGTGCTATGGGCGATATTGGCCACCATTTCCCTGATACCGACGATGAATATAAAGGTGTGGATTCGCGCCATTTATTGCGCCATGTATATGGATTAGTTAAAGCACGGGGTTATCAATTAGGTAATCTTGATATCACTATCGCGGCTCAAGCACCCAAAATGGCTCCCCATATTGAATCAATGAGACAGGCTATTGCTAGTGATCTTGACGCTGAAATGTCACAAGTAAATGTTAAAGCTACAACAACTGAAAAGTTAGGTTTTGTTGGGCGTAAAGAAGGCATCGCCACTGATGCTGTTGTTTTACTCGTGAAGCAATCTTAATGGCATTACCTCAATGGCAGTACATGCATGGTCAGCCGACAGCACAAGGTCAGCTCAAAACATCAAATAGTGATTTCAAAGTGTTTGAGCATCTCGGGTATGACATGTCTGGTGAAGGTGAGCACCTAGTATTAGAGATAGAAAAAGACGGCCTTAATACCGCTTACGCAGCAAAGTTAATTGCGCGTTGGGCTGGTGTGACTCAGCGTGAAATTGGTTACGCGGGTAAAAAAGACCGGTATGGCATTACCAGACAGCAGATCAGTGTTCACTTACCAGGTAAAGATTCACCTGATGTAGCTGATTTAGAGTCGTCACAATTAAAAGTTCTACATGCTGCACGTCATAATAAAAAAATTAAAACTGGTGCACTTAAAGGCAATCGTTTTGAATTAGTGATACGTGGTTTAACATTGTCTCAAATTGTCGAAGAGCGACTTCTAGCTATTCAGAAGCACGGTGTTCCTAATTATTTTGGCGCTCAGCGATTTGGATTTGATGGTGAAAATATAAATCGTGCAAATGATTTGTTTGCTGGTCAAAAAGTAAAAAATAGAGACTTGAGAGGAATGTTACTATCAGCGGCTCGCTCTCTCATTTTCAATAATGTTGTGAGCGAAAGGGTTGAACGCAATGTTCACCAAACTCCGCTGGCAGGTGATGTTTTTATGCTTGCTGGCACCAAAGCCTCTTTTAAACCAGATTCAAATGACTCCAGTATTGGCGAACGATTTAAGGAAGGCGATATCACCTTAAGTGCCCCGTTGTGGGGTAAAGGTGTTAATAAAAGTACTGATGATGCAATGATATTGGAACAAAGCGTCATCGAGCAACACGAAGCGTTAGCCACAGGATTAGAAAATTTTGGTTTGAAACAAGAACGACGTGCTCTTATTGTCATTCCACAAAATATGACTTGGCAGGCAGATGATAATGATTTAAAACTAAATTTTTCATTGCCATCAGGAAGTTATGCTACTAGTGTATTGCGGGAATTAGCACAAATTACGGATCAATCTTTGGTTAAAAGTACAGGAACACAATAATTGAATATTCTAATAAGTAATGATGACGGTGTTCATGCGCCGGGAATACACGCACTTTATAAAGCCTTAAATGACAGCATGGACAGTATTATTGTTGTCGCTCCTGATCGTAATTGCAGTGCCGCAAGTAGCTCATTAACTTTGACCAATCCACTGCGCACAAATACCATGGAAAACGGATTTATTGCTGTGAATGGTACGCCAACCGATTGCGTGCATCTTGCTATTAATATGCTGTGTGAAGAAGATCCACAGCTGGTTGTTACTGGTATAAACGCTGGTGGAAACCTAGGTGATGATGTGATCTACTCCGGTACTGTTGCTGCGGCTATGGAAGGGCGTTACATGGGATTGCCATCTGTTGCTGTATCGTTAGCTGGCAAAGAATTAATTCATTACGAAACGGCAGGTGTCTATGCCGCAAAGATTGTTCATCAGTTGCGAGATTGTCCACTACCAGCGAATCAAATTCTTAATGTAAATGTCCCTGATTTGCCACTTGAACAAATTAAAGGAATTAAAGTTACCCGACTTGGTGCCCGCCATCGAGCGACATCAATGGTGAAAACTCAAGATCCTGGCGGTAAAGATATTTACTGGGTGGGTCCACTCGCTAAGGCTGATGACGCTGGCGAAGGCACTGATTTTCATGCGATAGCAAATGGTTATGTTTCAATTACGCCGTTGACAGTAGACTTAACTGCACATCACAGACTTGAAAAATTAAATCAGTGGGCCCAGCAGATATGAGTAATATCTTAGCGACAACTACATTACACGGCCAACGATTAGCACAGCGTCTAAAACAAGAGGGTATTACAGATCTTAATGTTTTAGCTGCAATTGCCGCCACACCACGCCAGTTATTCATCGACCAAGCGTTGGAATACAAAGCCTATGAAAATACGGCTTTACCTATTGGCCATGGGCAAACCATTTCTCAGCCCTACATAGTCGCTAAAATGACTCAATTGCTATTAGCGAAAGGGCCTGTTGATAAAGTGTTAGAGATTGGTACTGGCTCTGGTTATCAATGTGCCATTCTAGCGCAGCTCGTTGGTCATGTATTTTCTGTTGAACGAATTAAAGCGCTACAACGAGTCGCTACCAGAAGATTGCGTTCCGTTGATTTACACAATGTCTCCATGAAGCATGGCGATGGTTGGCAAGGCTGGGCTTCTAAAGGGCCCTATGATGCAATTATGGTGACAGCTGCACCATCAGAAGTGCCTGTCGACTTACTGCAACAATTGGTTGATGGTGGACAGCTTATAATCCCCGTGGGTGATGTAACTCAAACATTATTAATCATCACTCGAGAAGGTGAACGCTTTACTCAACAGAAAGTCGAAGCCGTTAAATTTGTACCTTTATTAGCTGGAGATCTTAGTTGAAAATTTTTAGTGCGATGTATGAGTGGACCATGAAAGCCGCTAGGCACAAACACTCAAGTTACTATTTAAGCTTTATGAGCTTTGCTGAATCTGTATTCTTTCCAATTCCCGTTGATGTCATGCTTGCACCGATGGCGTTGGCACGACCTAAATCTGCTTGGTATTACGCATTTTTAGCAACAGTGTTTTCCGTTATTGGCGGCGTTATTGGCTATTACCTAGGTTATGCTTTATTTGATAGCGTTGTATTACCAATTGTTGAATCCGTTGGTTACCAAGATAAATTAAAGACTGCAGAGTCATGGTTTAGCGAATACGGTATTTGGGTAATATTTATTGCAAGTTTTACACCTGTTCCTTATAAAGTATTCACCATAACTGCGGGTGTAATGTCGATGGCATTTTTACCCTTTGTTCTGGTATCGTTTATTGGACGAGGATTAAGATTCTTCTTAGTCGCTGGATTAATGCGTTGGGGTGGAGAAGCAATGGAAGAAAAACTCAAAATTTATGTTGATCGCATTGGCTGGAGTGTCGTTGCCATCATCATTATCGCTGTCATTATCTTAAAGATGTAACATAATGAAGATGGGTTGGTGTGGGATAAGGATATTTTTAGCCGCTGTCATGGTTTTTACTGTGACAAGTTGTTCCACGCCGACAGGTCCTGCGCCTGTCTCTTCAATTTCAACATCTAAAAATACAGCAGAATATCCAATAAAGTTAAGTGGGAAAAAATATAAAGTTAAAAAAGGGGACACCCTTTATTCAATTGCTTTTGCAGCGGGTATGTCAGCAAAAGAACTCTCTAAAATCAACAATATAAATCCTCCCTATATAATCTACCCAGGAAAGTGGTTAAGCTTGGTTAATAAAAAACCATCTATTAAGGTAGTCAAGAAAAACGAAGTGTCAAAAAAATGGCATAAAAAGCTTGATCGCCAAAATAAAGACACGTATTCTAAAAATGTAATTAAGCCAAAGCGCTCTACAAATAAGCAGACGAAAAATGTAAAAATTGTGCCATCTGCTAAAAAGAAAAGTAACTACGCTAAAAAGATCTCAAAATGGATTTGGCCAGCGAAAGGGCGTGTAGTATCGGCGTACTCTGCAACTAAGCAGGGAAATAAAGGGATAGATATAGCAGGATTAAAAGGAAGCAATGTAGTTGCTTCAGCTGCGGGCAAAGTTGTTTATGCTGGTAATGCCTTAAGAGGTTATGGAAACTTGATTATTATCAAGCATAACGATAATTACTTAAGTGCGTATGCACACAATGATTCAATTTTTGTCAAAGAAAAACAACGAATTAAGCAAGGTCAGATTATTGCTAAAATGGGGAACACAGAGTCAGAGCGTGTTCAACTTCATTTTGAAATTCGATTCCGCGGCAAGTCAGTTAATCCTAACAATTATCTTCCTAAACGATAACTCAATTAATTATGCGCTTTTTCAATGTGGTGACATTGTTAGCAATTAGGGAGAATATTATGGGACGTAAAACAGTAACTACAACTGCTCAAACAGTTGAAACTGAAAAATCAAACCATTTAGATGCCACTCAAATTTATTTGAGTGAAATTGGTTTCTCGCCACTCTTAACAGCCGAAGAAGAAGTATATTACTCGCGTTTATCACTACGAGGAGATGCTGCCGCTAGACGTCGTATGATTGAGAGTAATTTAAGACTTGTCGTAAAGATCTCACGTCGTTATTTAAATCGCGGACTCGCGCTACTTGACCTTGTTGAAGAAGGCAACTTAGGCCTTATTCGTGCCGTTGAAAAGTTCGATCCAGAACGTGGTTTTAGATTTTCAACTTATGCTACGTGGTGGATTCGCCAAACAATCGAACGTGCGATTATGAACCAAACACGTACTATTCGATTACCAATTCATGTTGTTAAAGAGCTTAACATATACTTACGTACAGCTCGTGAGTTAGCACAAGAGCTCGATCATGAGCCAACAGCAGAAGACATCGCCACTAAATTAGACAAACCTGTTTCTGATGTTAGCAAGATGCTAAAGCTTAACGAAAAAGTGTCGTCTGTTGACTCTCCTATCAGTGGTGCTAACGAAAAAGGATTATTAGATATCGTATCAGCAGGTGATCATTATTCACCAGAGCCTACAACGATGAAAGATGATATCAATAACAGTCTAGTACGTTGGTTAAACGAACTAAATACCAAACAACGTGAAGTATTAGCTCGTCGCTTTGGATTGTTAGGGCATGAGCCATCGACGCTTGAAGTGGTTGGGCGCGAAATTGGTTTAACACGTGAACGTGTTCGCCAAATCCAAGTTGAAGCGCTAAAACGCATGCAGGATATAATGAAGAGCCAAGGGTTATCAATTGAAACCTTATTCCCTGCGGGAACATGAGACGGATAACGAACCCGATAACGCTCTACATACATAAAAGCCAGTGAACTTCACTGGCTTTTTTATTGTGTAATCAAAAATAGTTTAAAGCATTATTTTACTTGAGCTTTTAATGCGTAAAGCAAGTTGAGTGCGTCTTTGGGGGATAAGTCGTCAGGATTTAATGCTTTTAGCTCTGAAATTAACTGCTCGTTTTTATTGTCTTCAACAATCGTTGGCATTGCCATTGAAACCTCAGATGTTTGCTGACCGGTTAACTCCAATTCTGTTAATTTCGCTCGTGCAATTTGCGTCACAACCTTTGGGATACCCGCAAGTTGTGCTACTTGAATGCCGTAGCTTTTGTTAGCCGCGCCATCAGCAACATGATGTAAAAATGCGATAGACTCATCGTGTTCAATCGCATCTAAATGCACGTTCTTGACTTGACTAAGGTGTTCTGAAAGTTGTGTTAGTTCAAAATAATGAGTGGCGAATAACGTGAGTGACTTTGACTTAGTCGCTAAATAATGCGCCGATGCCCACGCAAGTGATAAACCATCAAAGGTACTGGTACCACGACCAATTTCATCCATCAACACCAAGCTATGTTTAGTGGCGTTGTGTAAGATATTTGCGGTTTCTGTCATCTCAACCATGAAGGTTGAACGCCCGCTAGCAAGATCATCTGATGCACCAATACGGGTGAATATTCTATCAATATTACCAATCGACACATTTGTTGCAGGAACAAAAGAACCAATGTGAGCCATCAAACAAATGAGTGCTGTCTGTCGCATATAGGTCGATTTACCACCCATGTTAGGTCCAGTGATAACCAGCATTTGGCGCTCACTCGATAATTCGACTGGGTTTGCAATAAATGGCGTATCCATCACTTGCTCAACAACAGGATGACGAGACTCTTGTAATGAGATACCAATGCCAGCGTGAAAACGAGGGCGGTGATAGCATAAATCCAAGGCGCGCTGAGCAAAATTATTAAGTACATCAAGTTGTGATAGGGCACTTGAGGTGTTTTGTAATAACGCCAACTGAGGCATCAGTTGATCAAATAGCTGTTCATAAAGCACTTTCTCTAACGCCAGTGCTTTGCCTTGGCTATTGAGTACTTTATCTTCGTGTGCTTTAAGCTCAGGAATAATAAAGCGCTCATTATTCTTTAATGTTTGACGTCTAACATAATGCACTGGCGCTTGTTCAGCTTGTGATTTACTAATTTCTATATAGTAGCCATGAACTCGGTTGTAGCCGACCTTCAATGATGATAATCCAGTAGCTTCGCGTTCGCGCTCTTCTAATTGTTCGACATAATCAGTAGCGCCTTTACTTAAGGTTCGCCATTCGTCAAGTTCGGCATTATAGCCAGGAGCAATCACGCCGCCATCACGAATTAATGACGGTGGGTTTTCAACGACTGCTGCTGTTAATAACTGGTGTAGTTCAGGGTATACTTTAATTTCTTTAGCGAGCTGCATTAACCTGTCACACTGTTTATTCTCTAACAGCAACTTTTGAATGCTTGGCAAATAGCTTAATGCTTGGCGTAACTTTGAAAAATCACGTGGTCTTGCCGATCTTAATGCAATACGCCCTAACACACGCTCTATATCGCCAACGTGTTTTAAAATATCATGAATTGGGTCTATATTTTGCTGCTTAATTAGCGAATCAATTGCATTGTGGCGTTGAGTAATTAAATGCTGATCTCTTGATGGCTGGTGGATCCAACGTTGTAAGAGTCTTGATCCCATCGCCGTGGCTGTTTGATCTAAAATCGACATTAACGTGTTGTCAAAACCGCCGCTAATATTTTGCGTTAGCTCAAGATTACGACGAGTTGCGGCATCTAAAATGATGCAATTGTTTTGATTGGTTAATTTAATTTGTCTTATCTGAGGAAGTGCGACACGCTGCGTGTCATTCACATACTGCATTAAACAACCAGCAGCAATTAATGCAACTTTCGCCTTGTCAACACCAAAGCCTTCGAGGCTGTCGGTCTTAAATTGACGATTGAGTAAATCATTTGCGGTGCTTAAATCAAAATCCCACGCCGGACACGCGCGTAATCCACTACGTTGACCTAACAGCTCAAGGTTATCCCATTGTTCTAAATATAAAATCTCAGCAGGATTAGTACGATGTAGCTCAGATTCAAATTGCTCAGTAGTCGTTAATTCACTAATGTTAAATTCACCACTTGCGATGTCTAACGTTGCAAAACCGAAGACATTTTTCTGTTCGAAAATACAAGCAATGATATTATCTTTTCTATCACCTAATAGTGCTTCATCAGTGATGGTACCTGGTGTAACAATACGCACAACTTGACGTTCAACAGGTCCCTTACTGGTTGCTGGATCGCCAGTTTGTTCACAAATAGCAACGCTTTCGCCAAGGTTTACTAATTTTAATAGGTAGTTATCCGCCGAGTGATAAGGAATACCCGCCATAGGAATGGCATTACCGCCTGTTTTACCACGTGCTGTTAGGGTTATCCCCAATAGCTCTGAGGCTTTCTTAGCATCATCAAAAAAAAGTTCGTAAAAATCTCCCATTCGATAAAACACCAGCGTATTCGGGTGTTCATTTTTAATGGTGAGATATTGCTGCATCATTGGTGTATGCGATGACATAGTTTCAGGCGTTAACGTTGGCGTGCTCATAAAAACGATCAAATCTATAAAATTAAAATACCGGCTAAGGATACGCGAATGCGTTTAAAACCAAAAGTAGCTTAGAGGAATAATGCGGATTGTGAGGTTTAAAGTTGGGTCGGTGTTTATTTTGGTGATAAAAAACTAGATGCACTTGAACAGTTTGGATCAGGGAAATTGAACTTCGATTTTTCAACGAAAAATTAAACGATTAAATTCAAACCTGACATCGCCGAGTGCGCATATCTTATCGGGCGACGTTATAGGTAATGACTAATCGCAGACATGTTGATTGATGATTTTACTGAAAATTGACTTATTTGCACACTGAGTTACTACGCTATACTATGAGGCGATAACGCACTGACAGTTTGAGAAGGAATTCATTATGAAAGTCGAAAAGATTCAAGCAACCATCATGGAGGTGCTATCAAGTCGGTTTGATCAACTATTTGATAGCGCACATCTAGACGGCAATACCTTCAGTTTTAAATCACAAGACGAGAGTAACGGATACACATTTCATTTTAGATACAGTGATATCTATGAGTTAGGTGTCGAGGCACTTGCTGGAAAAATTCTTAGAGGAATTGAGCTTAATAACAGACAAATTACCGCAGGCCACGGTTACGAGTTTCATGACGAACGCATGATAAGAACCGCTTATGGCTTTCCTTTCTTTGATGATGATTCCTTACATATCGATATTGTTTAGACCCAATATTTGTTGAATATAAAATGATTATGTAAGTT
>MPDF01000043.1 GCA_001874365.1 Gammaproteobacteria bacterium MedPE
TTCATTGCGGCACACTAAAAAGTAATGGCAAGCAAGTCGTTATTAAAGTGATCCGTCCAGACATCGAACAAGTCATCGTTAGCGATACAGATTTAATGCTGACGTTTGCGAAATTACTAACAAAGGTTCTTCCTAAGCAAAGCGCGAGACTACGCCCAGTAGAAGTTGTTTTAGAATATCGCCGCACCATTTTAAACGAGCTCAACCTTGGCAAAGAATTAGCGAACACTCAAACGCTTCGAAACAATTTTATTGATTCTGAGTCACTGTATATTCCAGAAACCTACAGCGATTATTGTTTTGATAACATGATTGTGATGGAGCGAATTTTTGGCATTCCGGTGGCCGATATCGCTCAACTCAATGCACAACACACGAACATGCAGGTACTTGCTGAGCGTGGTGTTGAAGTATTCTTTACCCAAGTATTTCGCGATAGCTTCTTTCACGCCGACATGCATCCTGGCAATATTTTCGTCTCGCGAGAAAATCCGCAGAGCCCTCAATACATTGGTATTGATTGCGGTATTGTGGGCACCCTCAATAAAGAAGATCAACGTTACCTTGCCGAAAACTTCGTGGCATTTTTCAACAATGACTACCGCAAAGTAGCAACACTTCATGTCGATTCAGGTTGGGTACCCAGTGATACCAATGTTGATGAGTTTGAATTTGCTATTCGCCAAGTGTTGGAGCCGTTGTTTGCCAAGCCATTAGCAGAAATAAGCTTTGGCCATGTGTTAGTAAGCCTGTTTGACACAGCACGCCAGTTTAATATGCAAGTACAACCGCAACTAGTCTTATTGCAAAAAACTTTACTCTATATCGAAGGATTAGGCCGTCAACTCTATCCAGAGCTCGATTTATGGAAAACGGCGAAACCTTTTCTTGAAAATTGGCTCAAAGAACAGATGGGACCCAAAGCGCTGTATCAATCAGTTAAAACCAATGCGCCATTTTGGGTTGAAAAAATGCCCGAGTTACCAAACCTTATTTACGACAACTTAAAACGTAGTCAGAAAGAACAGGCGCTTTGGCAACAAAATCAACAGCGTTTATTGCGTAACCAACATTTGCAACAACGCAGTCAGTTCTGGACGTTCTTAGCAGCAATGTCAGGTATTTGCTCAACCTTGCTTTATGTCAAAGACGGACTTGAGTTACCCTGTATACTCGGTGGAGCATTAAGCCTGCTATGTTGGGTTAAAGCATGGCAGAGTAAAGATCGCTATTTGAATTAGTTCGTTATTGTTTTAAAAACTGTTTTAACAAAAAGAAGCTATACAGCGCGCTAGTAAAACGCTTAGAATGGCTTTACCCATGCAACTTGAAAATGCATGTTTCAGAGCTCGGGTAGAGTGCGAGTACAAGGCATGATTATTAATTAATGGTTATTCCCTGATTATAAATCATAACGCCGTAATCGCTTTCTACCCGAACTCCCTTCGGGCAAGGCGAGAAGCGACCAACTGCGTTGTTTCAAGATAGTTATTAAAGAAGATTTAACTGCCTATCTTAGGCCTAGCATTTGGCACGCTTTTCGACTTGCTGAAATCGAGCATTTCCAAGTCGCATGGGTATAGTGACAATTTATTATTATAAGTATTCGGAGACACCATGGGAAACATTGGTATTTGGCAATTATTGATTGTTGCTGTAATTATTATCGTTATTTTTGGCAGCAAGAAACTACGCAATCTTGGTGGTGATTTGGGTTCATCTGTAAAAGGCTTTAAAAAAGCAATGCAAGATGAAAATCAGCAAGAGAAAACAGAATCTTTAGATGTTAAAGAAACTAGCGACGAGAAAACGACGCAAACTAAAGACAAAGAACAGGTTTAATTTAGATGTTCGATATTGGGTTATGGGAGTTAATTCTCATCGGCATTATTGGATTAGTAGTCCTTGGCCCAGAGCGTTTACCAACAGCCGTTAGAACTGTTAGCGGCTGGATAAGAACAATGCGCCGTTTAGCACAAAACGTAAAGAACGAACTCGAGCAAGAGCTTGAGATCGAAAAGCTTCATAGCGACTTAAAAAAAGCCGAAAATATTAGCAAAGATGTGAATAGCAGCGATATTCCTGATGAATTAAAGGAATCCATTGCTACGTTGCAACAAGCAGCACATGAAGTCACCCAGCCTTATCAAGCCGAGCCGACACCGCAAGACAACGCAAAAATAACAAAAGAATAATCATGTCATCAATGCAACAACCGCTTATTAGTCATCTTATTGAACTGCGTAACGGCCTGTTAAAAGCAGTCGCCAGCATTTTGATTATTTTCATTGGTCTCGTTTATTTTGCCAACGACATTTATGCTTACGTTGCCATGCCGTTAAAGAATCACTTGCCGGAAGGCACAACGATGATTGCAACAGGTGTTACGTCATCGTTTTTTGCCCCGTTTAAACTCACCATGATGCTGTCATTCTTCTTGGCTATTCCCTTTGTGCTACATCAAATTTGGACTTTTATTGCGCCAGCACTATACAAACACGAAAAACGTCTCGTTTTCCCGATGTTGCTATCAAGCACCATCTTGTTTTACGCCGGTATCGCATTCGCTTATTTCTTAGTATTTCCCGTTATTTTCGGATTTTTTACCAGTGTCGCCCCCGATGATGTCACCATAGCAACAGATATTGAAAGCTATTTAAATTTTGTTCTAAAATTGTTTTTTGCCTTTGGTTTTGCTTTTGAAATTCCTATCGCGATTATCTTACTTTGCTGGGCTGGCGTTACAACACCTGCAAAACTTCGTGAAAAACGGCCTTATGTTGTCGTCGGCGCATTCGTTATCGGTATGCTACTAACGCCCCCTGATATTATTTCTCAATCAATGCTCGCTGTACCAATGTTGTTACTTTATGAAGTGGGCATTGTGGTGGCATCAATTTCTCGCAATAAAGATGAAGAAACAGACACAGAAGAAGAGAATTAGAATATATGGCTCCATTGTTCGACATTGCGGTAAACTTTGGTGCTAGCGCGCTAGCCAATAAAATCCCTGAAATTGTTGAACAAGCGGTGACTGAAAATGTCATTAAAATGATTGCCCTTGGCTGCAGCATTCAAGGCAGCCATGACGCATTGAAAGTTGCACAACAATACCCTGATGTTGTTTATTCAACTGCCGGTATTCATCCCCATGACGCCAAAACCTTCGATGACACAAGTTTAGTGACTCTAAAATCATTAGCAGCATTACCGCAAGTCGTTGCGTTAGGTGAATGTGGCTTAGATTTTAACCGTGATTTTTCGCCACGTGATCAACAACAGTCAGCCTTCGAAGCACAATTAAAACTGGCCGTTGAACTGCAAATGCCTGTTGTGATGCATCAACGCGACGCCCATGAAGCCTTTATTGAAATTTTAGCGAAATATCGCAGCCAACTCCCTCAAGTCGCTGTTCATTGTTTCACTGGCTCTCATCAGGAGTTATTAGATTACATTGAACTCGATTGCCACATTGGTATAACCGGTTGGATTTGCGACGAACGCCGCGGCTTACATTTACTAGAAAGCGTGCCATCAATTCCTGATAACCGTTTAATGCTTGAAACTGATTCACCTTACTTGATGCCACGTAATATCAAGCCTAAACCTAAGTCGCGTAATAACAGACCCGCTAATCTGTATCACATTGCGGAAACGGTAGCTGCCGCCAGAAAACAACCTGTCGAAATACTACGTCAGAGCTGTTATAACAATACCCTGAACTTTTTTAATCTAACCAATAATAGGGAACAAGTATGATAAGTTTTGTGACGCGCTTATTTGCTCTGTTCGTCTTCTTATTTTGGTCTGTACTGAGCAGTGCAAGTGAGAATATTCGAGTAACTATCGATTCCTCTAACACCCAATTCAGTTACTTTACCAGCGATAATCGAAGCTATAGTTTCGAGCAAATAAAACAGCTTGATCAACAGCAATGGATTACCAGCGAAAATGTTACGCCATTCGAGTTAATTAATCGTGATTATTGGATGAAATTTTCAGTCGAATTAACGCCGACAATGATTCGAAGTCCACTATATTTAGAGATTGCTAATCCACTTATCGATCAAATAGATGTGCACCTAACCCTTGGTGACAAAGTTCAGCATTATATCGCGAGAGATAAACTCGCCGCACCAAAACGTCCATTAGCTACTTCCGAGCTCTATTTTCCACTGCCTAATGGCAACGATTCAACACTCGATGTTTACATTCGATATCAAGGCGAGGCAGCTTCGGCGCTTCCTCTCGCTATTACTAATAGTAAAGAGACGTTTGAACAAGTCAGTGTACACGGCATCTTTATCGGCATGATCATCGGTGTATCGCTGTTACTGCTAATTACAGCGATAGGATTCTATCGAAAAGAAAAACTTACAGTTCATCGATATTTCATTGGCTTAGTCTCATGTGGCTCACTCGCAATTTTAGGGCTCCAAGGTATTGCATCTGCCTATATGCCGTGGCTTCAAAACCTATTACTTCCGTCGTTATTTGTGCTTACTACGTGGTGTGCAATTCAAATAACGCGCGAGCTCACAAACGAACAAGTGCAAGACTACCAGTTAGTTCATAATTTACTGAAGTGGCTGTCTCGTTGCGTCATTGTTATTGCAGTAATAGTACTTGCACTCCCAGCATTCGTTGCTGTTATAGCGTCATTAATAACACTACATATTACAGTTGTTCTTATAGCAATTGCATTGGTACTAATCGGTAGACACACCAAAAAGATTCAATATTTACTTATCGCCACTTGGACGAGCTTTATTGTCTCACTTTTCGTAAAAACAATTTATTTTGCCGGTTTCATCAAACTGCCAACGTTGTTATTTAACCTAGCAACAGTGAGTTTCACCTTGCAATTTGTACTATGGGGGGCGTTAATATTACGCCGCTTCATTAGATTGAATGAAAGTGAGCTAGCTAATAAGAGCAAGCAATTAATTGAAAGCCAAACCGATTACCAAGAACTCGAAGAAATGCTTAATGAAGCCCGAGAAGAGCAGACCTCAATGGAAGCACTCTTTGACGAACGAACTTTTGAACTCAATGTTACGCTCAGAGAGCTTCAAGAAACCAATCGCCAACTCGAAGAACAAGCAACTAATGATGCGCTAACCGGTGTTAAAAATCGTAAATTCTTTGATCAACGCTTACAAGCAGAATACCGTCTTAGCCGGCGTCAACATACGCCACTGTCTTTACTCTTGCTTGATGCTGATAAATTTAAACTTGTTAACGATAACCATGGCCACTTAGCAGGTGACCAAGTTCTCATCGAAATCAGTAAAATCGCCAGTAGAGTTTTAAAGCGACCAAACGATTATGTTTGTCGTTACGGCGGTGAAGAGTTTGCAATATTACTCTCAAATACCGAACCAAAAGGCGCAGAGAAAGTAGCCGAAGTCATTCGCCAGCGCATTGCTGCAACGACAGTAAAGACAGAAAACATTGATTTGCAAGTGACGGTCAGTATTGGTATTTCAACTTTATTTATCGAACCGGAAACACCAGATAGCCAACTATTTGAACAAGCTGACCAAGCACTCTATTTCGCCAAAGAGTCTGGCAGAAATATGGTTAAAACATTTCAGGCGTTTACGAACTCCACCAAAAGTTAATAGGATCTATATATGAATATCGTAAGTACAGGCTATCCGAATCGCCGTATGAGAAGACTGCGCAAGCATGATTTTAGTCGTCGGTTAATGGCTGAAAACCAACTAAGCGTTAATGACCTTATTTACCCAATGTTTGTCGTAGAAGGTAAGAATCGAACCGAAGCGGTAGAGTCAATGCCGGGAGTTTCTCGTTTATCTATTGATTTACTCGTTAAAGAAGCCCAAGAACTTGTTGCACTAGGCATTCCTGCAATTGCTCTCTTCCCGGTTACACCACAAACTCATAAAACATTAGATGCCTGTGAAGCATATAACCCACAAGGTTTGGCCCAAAAAGCTGTACGCGCAATCAAAGAAGTTTGTCCAGAGCTTGGCGTGATAACCGATGTAGCCTTAGATCCATTCACGACTCACGGGCAAGATGGCATCATTGATGATGACGGCTACGTACTTAACGACGTAACTACAGAAATACTTGTCAAACAGGCCTTATCACACGCCGACGCAGGTGCAGACATGGTTGCACCATCAGACATGATGGATGGCCGAATAGGGGCTATTCGCGAAGCATTAGAAGCAGCAGGCCATATTAATACTCAAATCATGGCATATTCAGCAAAGTATGCCAGTGCCTATTACGGACCTTTTAGAGACGCAGTTGGCTCTGCTAGCAACCTTAAAGGCGGCAATAAAAAGAATTACCAAATGGACCCTGCAAACTCCGATGAAGCGATGCATGAAATTGCGTTAGATATTGCAGAAGGTGCAGACACCGTGATGGTAAAACCAGGCATGCCTTACCTAGATATCGTTCGCCGCGTTAAAACTGAATTTGGTGTGCCTACATTTGCCTATCAAGTGAGTGGCGAGTACGCGATGCACAAAGCAGCCGCCCAAAATGGTTGGTTGAATGAGAGAGAAGTCGCAATGGAAGCATTAATGTGCTTTAAACGCGCTGGAGCTGACGGTATTTTAACGTATTACGCAAAAGATGTAGCGACATGGCTTAAAGACTCATAATCGCGTTAGATTAATGCAGTGAACCAATTTAAAGCCGCATTAATTTGCGGCTTTTTTGTCGCAATATTATTATCCCATTGCCATGTGAAAGGCATTGAATTTATTACCGTCCAAATCACGAAAATACCCGGCGTAAAACCCTGGCATTTCATCACGAGGACCGGACTTACCTTCACAGGTCGCTCCCAGTGAAATAGCCTTTTCATAAAATGTATCTACCTGTTCTGGAGAATCCATCGACAACGCGACCATCACCCCATTTCCAACGGTGGCTTTTTCACCATTGAATGGTTTAGTAACGGACACACCAGGTTTGTCAGGTGCAGGCGCCCAAGCAACAAATGAATCAGTTTCAATAAAACGACCAATGCCAATTGAGCCAAACAACTCATCAAAAAATGCCGTAGATCTCGCCAAATCGTTAGTGCCCAGAGTTACATATCCAATCATTACCTTAGTTCCTATAGATTAAAGAATCTCTAACCTAACACAAATTTCAGACATAAAAAAACCCAGCCGAAGCTGGGTTTTTTAAAGACTAAATATTACTACCTAGTCGGAAGAAATTAATCTTCTGAAGACTCTTCTTCTTGCTCAACTACTGGGCGGTTAACTAGCTCAATGTATGCCATTGGAGCATTGTCACCTGCACGGAAGCCGCACTTAAGAATACGAGTATAACCGCCTGGGCGATCTTCATAACGTTTACCTAGATCGGTGAACAATTTACCTACAACCGCTTTATCACGTGTGCGGGCAAATGCTAAACGACGGTTAGCAACGCTGTCACTCTTAGCGAGTGTGATTAATGGTTCAACTACGCGACGCAGTTCTTTTGCCTTTGGCAAAGTCGTCTTGATAACTTCGTTTTCTAACAAAGATACCGCCATGTTGCGAAACATAGCTTGACGGTGACTGCTGTTACGGTTCAGTTGACGTCCACTCTTACGATGGCGCATGACCTTATCCTTTTAACTAAATCTTGTTCGACAATTAACTAAATTGCTGATTATAGTGCGTCAGCGATACTAGCCGGTGGCCAGTTTTCTAAACGCATACCTAAAGACAGACCGCGTGAAGCAAGTACGTCTTTAATTTCAGTAAGCGACTTCTTACCTAAGTTAGGAGTTTTTAACAACTCAACTTCGGTACGCTGTACTAAATCACCAATATAGTGAATAGCTTCGGCTTTCAGACAGTTAGCCGAACGAACTGTGAGTTCAAGATCGTCTACAGGACGCAGCAGGATCGGATCGAACTCTGGCTTCTCTTCTTTCTCTTCAACTTCTGTTACATCACGTAAATCTACGAATGCATCTAGTTGCTCAGCAAGGATCGTTGAAGCACGACGAATCGCTTCTTCAGGATCAAGAGTACCGTTGGTTGTCATATCGATAACTAACTTATCTAAGTCAGTACGTTGTTCTACACGAGCAGCTTCAACGTTATATGCGATACGAACAACTGGGCTATAAGAAGAATCAACTAACAAGCGACCAATTGGACGCTCTTCATCTTCGTCAGTTTGACGAGCTGTAGCTGGCTCATAACCACGACCCATTTCAACCTTGATACGCATGTTAACTTCACCATCTTCTGAAAGATGACAAATAACATGGTCAGGGTTTACTATTTCAACATCACCATCATGGGTGATGTCACCTGCCGTCACAGGGCCTGCTCCACTCTTCGAGAGTGTCAACATAGCTTCAGTTTTACCTTCCAACTTAACTGATAAACCTTTTAGGTTTAGTAAGATTTCAAGTACGTCTTCTTGAACACCTTCTTTCGAAGAATATTCGTGAAGTACACCGTCGATCTCAACTTCAGTTACGGCACAACCAGGCATTGACGATAATAAAATGCGACGTAGCGCATTACCTAGTGTATGACCAAATCCACGCTCTAATGGCTCTAAAATAACCTTTGAACGTGTAGCACTGACTTGTTCGATATCGACAAGTCGTGGCTTTAGAAATTCTGTAACAGAACCCTGCATTGTGTCCTCTCTTATTATTAGCTCTACTTAGAGTAAAGCTCGACGATCAGCTGTTCATTGATTTCCGCAGATAAATCACTACGTTCTGGAAGGCGCTTGAAAGTACCTTCGAATTTAGTGTTATCAACTTCAACCCAAGCACTTGGCTCGCGTTGTGCGGCCAATTCTAAAGAAGCGGCAATACGTGCTTGCTTCTTAGATTTTTCGCGAACGCTGATTACGTCGCTAGGCTTAACGTTATACGACGGAATGTTTACTACTTTACCGTTTACTAAGATAGCTTTGTGGCTAACTAGTTGACGTGATTCAGCACGTGTAGAGCCGAAACCCATGCGGTAAACAACGTTATCCAGACGACCTTCAAGGATAACTAGCAAGTTTTCACCTGTGTTACCTTTAAGACGTGCTGCATCTTTATAGTAATTACGGAATTGCTTTTCTAATACACCGTACATACGACGTACTTTTTGCTTTTCACGTAATTGAATACCGTATTCTGATAAACGAGTTCTGCGCGCTCCATGAACACCAGGCACTTGCTCGATGTTACATTTAGAGTCGATTGCGCGAACGCCGCTCTTCAAGAAAAGGTCAGTACCTTCTCTACGGCTTAGTTTGAGTTTTGGACCCAAATATCTTGCCATGTTCTTTCTCCAACTGGCCTAAAAAACTGTCTTAAACGCGACGTTTCTTAGGTGGACGACAACCATTGTGCGGAATAGGAGTAACATCAGTGATGTTAGTGATCTTGTAACCCACTGCATTTAATGCACGGATTGCTGATTCACGACCTGGTCCCGGACCTTTTACGAATACTTCAATGTTCTTTAAACCGTATTCTTTCGCAGCTTCACCAGCGCGTTCAGCAGCAACCTGTGCAGCGAACGGTGTTGATTTACGAGAACCACGGAAGCCAGAACCACCAGATGTTGCCCATGAAAGAGCGTTACCTTGGCGATCAGTCAACGTAATGATTGTGTTGTTAAAAGAAGCATGAATGTGTGCCATGCCGTCTGCGACTTGCTTGCGTACGCGCTTACGAGAACGTGATGGAGTTTTAGCCATTATTTATCCCGCCTACTTCTTAATTGGTTTACGAGGACCTTTACGAGTACGAGCGTTTGTTTTAGTACGCTGTCCACGTAGAGGCAAGCTCTTACGATGACGCAGACCGCGGTTACAACCGAGATCCATTAGTCGTTTAATGTTCATAGATACTTCACGACGTAAATCACCTTCAACAGTGAATTCGCCAACGGCGTTACGTAGAACATCTAATTGTGTTTCGTCTAGTTCCTTGATCTTAACATCTTCAGCAATACCCGTTGATGCACAGATAGCCTGTGCACGAGTAAGACCGATGCCATAAATTGACGTCAGTGCGATTACTGTGTGTTTCTGATCAGGAATGTTAATGCCAGCGATACGGGCCACTGTAGCACTCCTCTAAGTTTAATGGACTGGGGTCGAAAAGCCCGTTAGGATACTCGACCTCATGTCAGTTTGCAAATTAATTTTGCACCAAGCATAACTACGCTTGATGCAATATTTTCTTTCTTAACCTTGACGCTGTTTATGACGTGGTTCTGTACAAAGAACACGAACAACACCATGGCGTTTGATGACCTTGCAGTTACGGCAGATCTTCTTTACTGATGCACGAACTTTCATATCATTACTCCAATAATACTATCTTAAGGACTAACCTTTAAGATTAGCTTTCTTCATGACCGAATCATACTGATGAGACATCAGATGGGTCTGAACTTGAGCCATGAAATCCATGATTACTACAACCATAATTAGTAGCGATGTGCCACCAAAGTAAAATTGTACATTCATAGACATGGTCATGAACTCTGGTACCAAACAAATAAAGGTAATGTACAACGCACCTGCGAAGGTTAAACGTGTCATTATCTTATCGATATATTTCGATGTTTGTTCACCAGGGCGAATTCCTGGAACAAATGCACCACTCTTCTTCAAGTTATCAGCTGTTTCACGCGGATTGAAAACCAATGCCGTGTAGAAAAAGCAGAAGAAGATTATAGCAGCAGCATAAAGCATTGAATACAATGGTTGTCCTGGCGCAATTGCCAATGACAAGTCAGCCAACCAAGTTAAACCTTCAGTTTGACCAAACCATTGTCCCAGTGTACCTGGAAATAAAATAATGCTTGATGCGAAAATTGGTGGGATAACACCCGCCATGTTTACCTTTAACGGTAAATGTGTGCTTTGCGCTGCAAAAACTTTACGTCCTTGCTGACGTTTCGCATAGTTTACCACAATGCGACGCTGTCCACGCTCTACAAACACCACAAGATATGTGACGGCGAACATAATTCCGGCCAATAATAATGCCAGTAGTGGATTTATATCCCCTTGACGCGCTTGCTCAACCATTGAACCTAGAGCTGATGGCAAGCCGGCTACGATGCCAGCGAAAATCAAGATTGAGATACCGTTACCGATACCACGCTCTGTGATTTGCTCACCTAACCACATTAAGAACATTGTGCCTGTTACCAAGCTCACTACAGCTACAAAGTAGAATGCAGGGCCAGGACTAACAACAAGTCCAGCAATGAGGTTTGGCAACCCAGTAGCAATACCAATTGCTTGGAAGGTTGCCAACACTAGCGTACCCCAACGGGTGTATTGACTGATCTTACGACGACCAGCTTCACCTTCTTTCTTTAGTTCTGCCATAGCAGGGTGTACCACGGTCATTAACTGCATGATAATACTTGCAGAAATGTACGGCATGATACCTAAAGCAAAGATAGAGGCACGTTCAAGGGCCCCACCTGAAAACATGTTAAACATGCTCAGGATGGTTCCTTTTTGCTGTTCAAACAGCTGGGCTAGTACTGCGGCGTCAACACCAGGAATTGGAACAAATGAGCCTGCTCTGAACACGATAATCGCGCCTAAAACAAACCACAAGCGTGCTTTCAGTTCTGAAAGACCACCTTGTGAACCTTGTATATCTTTTCCTGGTTTAGCCATCAGCTACTATTCCTCGATTTTGCCACCGGCAGCTTCAATAGCTGCGCGGGCGCCTTTAGTTACACGTAGACCTTTAACGGTCACTGGGCGCTCAATAGTACCCGAAAGTACTACTTTAGCAAACTTAATGTTACGAGTAATAACGTTAGCTTCCATTAGGCTAGCTAGTTCAACTACGTCACCAGATACTTGAGCAATCTCGTGCAAGCGAACTTCAGCCGTTACCAATGCTTTACGTGAAGTAAAACCAAATTTTGGTAAACGTTGTTTTAAAGGCATTTGACCACCTTCAAAACCTGGACGTACACTACCGCCAGAACGTGACTTAAGACCTTTGTGACCACGACCACCAGTCTTACCAAGACCAGAACCGATACCACGGCCTACACGTTTAGCTACTTTTTTAGAGCCAGCAGCTGGTGAAAGAGTATTTAAACGCATGTCTTAATCCTCTACCTTAACCATGTAGTAAACTTTATTAATCATACCGCGAACTGAAGGAGTATCTTCAAGTTCAACAGTGTGGTTAATGCGACGTAAGCCAAGACCTGCTAAACAAGCTTTGTGCTTAGGTAAACGGCCGATTGAGCTCTTTACCTGAGTTACTTTAACTGTTTTATTAGCCATTTCTTACTCCATGATCTCGTCAACGCTTAGACCACGTTTAGCCGCTACAGAAGAAGGAGTTTTCATACCTTCAAGAGCGTTAAACGTTGCGCGAACGATGTTGATCGGGTTAGTAGAACCGTAAGCTTTAGATAGTACGTTTTGTACACCTGCAACTTCTAATACTGCACGCATTGCGCCACCGGCGATGATACCAGTACCATCTGATGCTGGTTGCATGTAAACATTCGAACCCGAGTGCTTACCTTTGATTGCGTGTTGTAAGGTTGTACCTTTTAGGTTAACCGTGATTAAGTTGCGACGTGCTTTTTCCATTGCTTTTTGGATTGCAGCAGGAACTTCACGAGCCTTACCGTAACCAAAACCAATTTTACCAGCGCCATCACCCACAACAGTTAATGCTGTGAAGCTAAAGATACGACCACCTTTAACTACTTTAGATACACGGTTTACAGCGATTAGCTTTTCAGCCATGTCGCTTTGTTGTTGTTCTTCAAACTTTGCCATGATCTAACTCCTAGAATTTCAGACCAGCTTCACGAGCAGCATTAGCTAATGCTTCTACGCGGCCGTGGTATTTGAAACCTGAACGATCGAATGCAACAGCAGTTACACCCTTTTCAACAGCACGCTCAGCAACAGTTTTACCAACAAGAGTTGCTGCTTCAACGTTACCTGTGCTCTTTAGTTCAGTACGGATCGCTTTTTCAGCTGTAGAAGCGCTAGCTACTACATCGCCAGAACCTGCAGCGATTACTTGAGCGTAGATATGGCTAGACGTACGGTGTACAACTAAACGCGTAGCGTTTAGTTCTGCCATTTTTGCGCGGGCGCGAGTAGCGCGGCGCAAACGAGATGTTTTCTTATCCATCGTATTTACCTACTTCTTCTTAGCTTCTTTACGGCGTACATGTTCGTCAGCATAGCGAACACCTTTACCTTTATAAGGCTCTGGTGGACGGTAAGCGCGAATTTTAGCAGCAACCTGGTTAACAACCTGGTTGTCTACGCCTTTAAGAACGATTTCAGTTTGACTTGGACACTCAGCTGTAACACCTTCAGGTAGTTCGTGAACTACTGGGTGTGAAAAACCAAGTGAAAGGTCGATTGATTTACCAGCAACTTTTGCACGGTAACCAACACCAACTAGCTCAAGTTTCTTTTCGAAACCTTCGCTTGTACCTTTAACCATGTTGTTAACTAGAGCGCGAGCTGTACCAGCTTGTGCCCAACCGTCAACCGAACCTTCAGCAGGTGCGAATTTAACAGCATTGTCTTCAACAGTTAAGGCTACTTGTGCGTTAAATACGCGAGTTAGTGAACCTTTACCACCTTTTACGGTGATTTCCTGACCGTTTAGAGATACCTCTACGCCAGCAGGAATTGCAACGGGTGCTTTTGCGACACGTGACATTGTAAACTCCTTATTAAGCTACGTAACAGATGATCTCGCCACCCATGCCCGCTTTACGCGCTGCACGGTCGGTCATCAAACCTTTAGAAGTAGAAACTACAGCAACGCCCATGCCAGCCATGATTTTTGGCAGCTCGTCTTTGCCCTTATAAATGCGAAGACCAGGACGGCTCACACGTTGGATAGTTTCGATTACTTGTTTGCCTTCGAAGTACTTTAAAGTAACTTCTAATTCTGATTTTACTTCACCAGAAACAGCGTAGTCAGTAATATAACCTTCATCTTTAAGTAACTTAGCAATAGCTACTTTAAGTTTTGAAGAAGGCATAGATACAGCAGTTTTTGCTGCTTTCTGACCATTACGGATGCGTGTTAGCATATCCGCGATAGGATCTTGCATGCTCATATTAGCTTACTCCGATTACCAAGAGGCTTTTGTTAAGCCAGGGATTTCACCGCGCATCGCCGCTTCACGCGTCTTGATGCGACTCATACCGAACTTACGTAGGTAGCCGTGTGGACGACCTGTAACGTTACAACGGTTGCGAGCACGAGATTTACTAGAATCACGTGGCAATGATTGCAGTGTTAAAACTGCATCCCACTTTTCTTCTTCAGAAGCAGTTACGCTGCTGATAATCGCTTTTAGAGCAGCACGCTTTTCGGCGTACTTCGCTGCTAATTTCGCGCGTTTGACCTCACGGGCCTTCATTGATTGCTTTGCCATAACCCTACACCTTATTTGCGGAATGGGAAGTTGAATGCGGCTAACAGAGCTCGACCTTCATCGTTGTTAGATGCAGTAGTACCAATGGTAATATCCATACCACGGATTTTGTCTACTTTATCGTAATCGATTTCAGGGAAGATAATCTGTTCACGTACACCCATGCTGTAGTTACCACGACCGTCAAAAGACTTGTCTGATAAACCACGGAAGTCACGGATACGAGGAATTGAAATAGAGATTAAACGCTCTAAAAATTCCCACATACGCTCGCCACGTAGGGTCACTTTACAACCAATTGGGTAGCCTTCACGGATTTTAAAGCCAGCAACAGATTTGCGGGCAACAGTGATTACAGGTTTTTGACCAGCGATTGCTGTCATGTCTTTAACTGCGTGCTCTAGTACCTTTTTATCGGCTAGTGCTTCACCAACACCCATGTTAAGGGTGATTTTTTCAATCCGAGGGACTTGCATGACACTGGTAAAACCAAACTCTTCTTTAAGTTTGTTTACTACAGTCTCGTTGTAATAACCATGCAGTTTCGCCATCGTTAACTCCGAATTAAACTAGTTCATTATTAGACTTGAAGAAACGAACTTTTTTGCCGTCTTCTAGTCGGAAACCAACACGACTTGCTTTGCCATCGGCATCTACAAGTGCAATGTTAGACATTTGGATTGGTGCTTCTTTTTCAACAATACCGCCAGCTACGCCCAATTGTGGGTTTGGCTTTTGGTGTTTCTTGATTAGGTTTACACCTTCTACAATTGCTTTACCGTCAGCTTGCACGCTTAATACTTTACCGCGCTTGCCTTTATCTTTACCGGCTAAAACAATGATTTCATCATTTTGACGAATTTTCGCTGCCATGATTAATTTCCTTACAGTACTTCTGGAGCCAGTGAAACGATTTTCATGAACTTTTCTGTACGTAGTTCACGCGTTACTGGGCCAAAGATTCGAGTACCAACAGGCTGTAAGTTAGCATTTAACATTACAGCTGCATTGTTGTCGAAACGAATTGCGCTGCCGTCTGCACGACGGATTGCTTTAGACGTACGAACAACTACGGCGTTCATTACATCACCCTTCTTCACTTTACCGCGAGGAATTGCTTCTTTAACAGAAACTTTGATGATATCACCAACGCGCGCATAACGACGGTGTGAACCGCCAAGAACCTTAATACATTGTACTCGACGGGCACCAGAGTTATCTGCTACGTCAAGTTTAGATTGCATTTGGATCATGTTATATGCTCCGCTTATTTAACTAATCCATACCGATTGATATGGACCTCTTCCCATTAAGAGGCGCGATAGTATAACAAAGTAAAAAAAATATAGAAAGAGCAAGTTCAATTTAGCATCAATTGTATAAAATTCACGCTTATCACATATAAAACCAGCCACTTATAGGCCTTCATGAGGTTATTTAGAAGGTAATGGTAAGAACTTGAGTCGATGAAGATCACAAACTAATCATTCTAGTGAGCGACATTTTTCTCCGCCCAATCTTCCCTCACCCAATAATGTACAATTAGGACGATTAGAAACAACAATAAGCTATTCATCTATTACTTATTAATTTCAGAGGTTGGGAGTGCTGTGAGCTTCTTAATCGCACAACGTCTAATAACTCATTTTAATATATTAACTATTAGTAATTCATACGGTTCACTATCAGTTGAGAATCCTTCACTCGTGAATTATCTATTATTCTTTTGCTCTCTCTGATTGTGATAGATATTCCAATCACCTCTACTCATAAAAAACCTTAATGTAATTCCAGTTAGGGTTTTATTACTTGGTTTACTTTGTGCCCCATGAAAATTACCTTGGCACCATTTCTTCAAGAGAAAAACTTATTATGCGATAGCGTTAATCAGGTGATTTCTCACGAACCTTATTCATTAGTCGATGTTCGATTCCTTAACCTGTTCGATTGGTGGACATGAGCTCAACTGAACGACAGCAACCGGGGAATTTGAAAGCTTCGATGAAAAGTATTGAGTAAAAAATCATACCAATTGCATTAAGTAAGTGACATTGTTGTGCGTAGAGAAAATCAGCTAAAACAAGGTGCTCGATTGACTAATAGCTGGCTATTAGGATTAAGAGCAACGACGTTTAGGTTTATTTTAGCAAGTACAAGTGGGCAAATATTTAATGCCATTGGTATTAATATTATTCACGGCTGGTATTACGCTGACACGAAGCCAAAAGCCATAGCGCATCATTTTGTAACGCATTTGGAGCGATATAAAGGTGCTATGTAGCACCGAACTCATTAATGCTTAATCTAATTTTGGACAGAAAAAAAGCGACCCGAAGGTCGCTTTCTATGAGTTAAATAAACTTAAAATTAAGCTTGTTTAACTACTGACTCCAATGCCCAAGACTTAGTCTTAGAGATAGGGCGAGTTTGACGGATAGTCACTAAATCGCCTTCTTTACATTGGTTAGTCTCGTCATGAGCGTGGATCTTAGTAGAGCGAGTTAGGAACTTGCCATACATAGGATGCTTAACACGACGTTCAATTAGGACAACAATAGATTTGTCCATTTTGTCGCTAACTACACGACCTTGAAGAGTACGGATCTTATCGCTCATAATTAACCTGCCTTCTGGTTCAGAATGGTTTTAACACGTGCGATATCGCGACGCACATTCTTTAACAAGTGAGTTTGAGCAAGCTGACCAGTGCTATTTTGCATACGTAAGTTAAATTGCTCACGTAATAAGTTTAATAGCTCTGCATTCAGCTCTTCAACCGACTTTTCTCTCAGTTCGACTGTATTCATTACATCACCGTCCGAGTTACAAAAGTAGTTTTCATTGGAAGTTTAGTTGCTGCAAGTTCAAACGCTTCACGCGCTAGTTCTTCAGGAACACCTTCCATTTCATATAAAACACGGCCTGGTTGAATCTGACAAATCCAGTATTCAACATTACCTTTACCTTTACCCATACGAACTTCTAATGGCTTAGAGGTAATTGGCTTATCTGGGAAAACACGGATCCAGATTTTACCTTGACGTTTTACATGACGTGTCATTGCACGACGTGCAGCTTCGATTTGACGCGCTGTTAAGCGACCACGACCAACCGCTTTTAGACCAAATTCACCGAAAGAAACTTCAGATCCTTTAGCTACACCGCGGTTACGGCCTTTGTGCATTTTACGAAACTTCATACGTTTAGGTTGCAACATTATTCAGTCTCCTATTTGCGTGGCTTGCGCTTAGCTGGTTTTTTAGGCTCTTCAACTTTAAGTGGTAAACCACCTAAAACGTCACCTTTGTAGATCCACACTTTGATACCTAGGATACCGTATTGTGTTAGACCTTCAGCTGTAGCGTAGTCAATGTCAGCACGAAGAGTATGTAGAGGTACACGACCTTCACGATACCATTCAGAACGTGCGATTTCAGCACCGCCTAGACGACCACCAACTTGTACTTTGATACCTTTAGCGCCTTGACGCATTGCATTTTGTACTGCGCGCTTCATAGCACGACGGAACATAACACGGCGTTCAAGTTGACTAGCGATACCTTCAGCTACTAATTTAGCGTCTAGATCAGGCTTACGAATTTCTGCAATGTTGATTTGCGCTTGCACACCAGTAATTTTGGTGATTTGCTTGCGTAGTTTTTCAACATCTTCGCCTTTCTTACCGATTACAACACCAGGACGAGCAGTGTGAATAGTCACACGGATGCTCTTCGCTGGACGTTCGATAACGATGCGAGATACAGAGGCTTTAGCAAGTTCTTTAGTTAAGAACTTACGAACCAGATGATCACCCTTTAGGTTATCTGCAAAATCTTTAGACTCTGCGTACCAAGTAGAATTCCAAGGCTTTGAGATACCTAGGCGGATGCCATTAGGATGTACTTTTTGTCCCATTGCTTTCTCCTAGCTATCTGAAACAATCACAGAAATGTGACTGCTACGCTTAAGAATACGGTCTGCACGACCCTTAGCACGAGGCATGATGCGCTTCATAGTTGGGCCTTCGTCTACGAAAACCTTAGCAACTGTTAACTCATCAATGTCGGCACCTTCGTTGTGCTCTGCATTAGCCATTGCTGACTCAAGCACTTTCTTAACTAGGCCAGCCGCTTTTTTAGGGCTGTAAGTTAAGATATCGATTGCTTCTGCAACTGATAAACCACGGATTTGATCTGCTACCAGACGTACTTTCTGCGGAGAAATCTGGGCATAGCGATGTTTAGCAAGAACTTCCATCATTAACTCCCTTATTTCTTCGCTTTCTTATCTGCAGCGTGGCCGCGATAAGTACGTGTAGGTGCAAATTCACCCAGTTTGTGACCGATCATATCTTCGGTAACAAATACTGGAACGTGCTGACGACCATTATGGACAGCGATGGTCAAACCAATCATATCTGGGATGATCATTGAACGGCGAGACCAAGTCTTAATTGGTTTTTTACTCTCGCTTTCCACTGCTGTCTCTACCTTCTTTAACAAGTGTAGGTCAATGAAAGGACCCTTCTTGAGAGAACGTGGCATAGTAATTCCTCTTTAAAATTACTTAGAAGAAGCACGACGGACAATGTATTTGTCAGTGCGCTTGTTCTTACGTGTTTTATAGCCTTTAGTAGGTACGCCCCATGGAGTAACAGGGTGACGACCACCAGAGGTACGACCTTCACCACCACCATGTGGGTGATCTACTGGGTTCATCGCAACACCGCGAACGGTAGGACGAACACCACGCCAGCGGTTTGCACCAGCTTTACCAAGGCGACGAAGCATATGTTCAGCGTTACCAACTTCACCGAAGGTAGCACGACAATCAGCTAAGATTTTACGCATTTCACCACTACGTAAACGTAGAGTTACATATGCGCCATCTTTAGCGATTAACTGAGCATAAGTACCAGCAGAACGTGCAATTTGTGCACCTTTGCCAGGCTTCATTTCAATGTTATGAATCACAGAACCTAATGGCATGCTACGCATTGGCATAGTGTTACCGGCTTTAATAGGTGCATCCATTCCCGAAAGAATAGTATCACCAGCTTTAACGCCTTTAGGTGCTAGGATATAACGACGCTCACCGTCTTTGTACAGTACTAGTGCAATGTTTGCACTACGGTTTGGATCATATTCCAAACGTTCAACTGTCGCAGGGATGCCATCTTTATTACGTTTAAAGTCGATCATGCGGTAATGATGTTTATGACCACCACCAATATGACGAACTGTAATACGACCGTTATTGTTACGACCGCCAGATTTGCTTTTGCTCTCTAAAAGAGGTGCATAAGGCTTACCTTTATGCAGCTCTGAGTTCACTACCTTAACTAAATGGCGGCGACCCGGAGAGGTAGGCTTACATTTAACTATAGCCATCTAAATACTCCTCTATTACTCAGCGCCGCCAACGAAATCGATATCACTACCGTCTTTCAGCGTTACGTAAGCTTTTTTCCAGTCGTTACGACGACCTGTGCGAGCACCAGTACGTTTAGTCTTACCTTTAACGTTTAGTGTACGAACAGTGTCAACTTCAACTTCGAACAACTTTTCAACAGCCGCTTTAACTTCAGCTTTTGTTGCAGTTGGGTCGATTTTGAAAACGATCGTGTTGTTAGTTTCAGCAGTTAACGTACTCTTTTCAGAGATATGTGGACCTACTAATACTTTTAAAATGCGTTCTTCAGTGATCATGCTAGCATCTCCTCAATTTGTTTAACTGCAGCTGCAGTAACAACAATTTTGTCGAAGCCAACTAAAGATACTGGGTCTAAACCAGCTACGTCACGAACGTCAACTTTGTATAAGTTGCGAGCAGCTAAGAACAAGTTCTCTTCTACTTCTTCAGTAACGATTAAAACGTCTTTAAGTTCTAATTCTTTTAGTTTTGCAACTAATTCTTTAGTCTTTGGCGTTTCAACAGCGAAGTTTTCAACCACTACTAAGCGGTCTTGACGAACCAACTCAGAGAAGATTGACTGTAGCGCAGCACGGTACATCTTGCGGTTTACTTTTTGGCTGTGGTCCTGTGGACGAGCAGCAAATGTAACACCACCAGAGCGCCAGATTGGGCTACGGATTGTACCAGCACGAGCACGGCCAGTACCTTTTTGTTTCCAAGGTTTAGCACCACCACCACTCACTTCAGAGCGGGTTTTCTGCTTGCGGCTACCTTGACGGGCGCCAGCAGCGTAGGCTACTACTACTTGATGAACCAGAGCTTCGTTAAAGTCACGGCCAAAAGTAGCTTCTGAAACTTCAAGAGCGTTACCCGCGTCTTTCAATACCAATTCCATTACTATCTCCTAACTATGGTTTAACAGTAGGGTTAACGATAACAGTGCCGTTTATTGCACCTGGGATCGCACCCTTAATCAGAAGAAGGTTGTTTTCCGCGTCAACGCGAACAACGTCCAATCTCTGTACTGTAACTCGTTCTGCACCCATGTGACCGGCCATCTTCTTACCCTTGAACACACGTCCAGGAGTTTGACACATACCGATTGAACCAGGGGCACGGTGAGAAATAGAGTTACCGTGAGTAGCATCTTGCATGGCGAAGTTGTAACGCTTGATAACACCAGCGAAACCTTTACCTTTAGAAGTACCTGTAACATCTACTTTTGTATTCTCAGCAAAAACATCTACTTTTAGCTCAGCGCCAACTTCGATATCATTACCTTCGTCTGTACCTAGACGAAATTCCCACAGACCGCGGCCTGCATCAACACCAGCTTTAGCAAAGTGACCTGCTTCTGGTTTGTTAACGCGGCTTGCTTTTTTAGCGCCTGTAGTTACTTGAAGTGCGCGGTAACCGTCTGTTTCAAGTGTTTTAACTTGAGTAACACGGTTCGCTTCAACTTCAACAACAGTCACTGGAATTGATACACCGTCTTCTGTGAAGACACGTGTCATTCCAACTTTACGACCGACTAGACCAATAGCCATTGTTATAACCTCTTACCGTCCCAGGATTAACCCAGGCTGATTTGAACATCAACACCAGCAGCCAAATCTAAACGCATTAAAGCATCAACAGTTTTTTCTGTTGGCTCAACGATGTCGATTAGGCGCTTATGAGTACGGATCTCGTATTGATCACGCGCATCTTTATTTACATGCGGTGAAGTCAATACAGTGAAACGCTCTTTACGTGTTGGTAAAGGGATCGGACCACGAACTTGAGCGCCAGTGCGCTTAGCCGTTTCCACGATCTCACCAGTAGACTGATCAATTAATTTATGATCAAATGCCTTCAAGCGGATACGGATTCTTTGGTTCTGCATTAGACCAAACTCCAATCAAAATTTACACGACAAAAAAGCTAATCTACCTTTTTTCATAGAAAAAGGAGAAAGCTAATTTAGTTAAGTTCGACTCCCTATCGGAGTCGCTGTTGTACCAATCTTACGATTGGGCACCTAATTGAAAGAATGTTTAAAAAACATCAATCTTTTAAGTGGACGCGAATTATATGCTCATTTTTTGGCAAACGCAAGTCTTTTAAATTCTACGACGTATTTATCGTAGGTCATCACATTATCGGTGACGAATGGCGCGCAGTATACTTAATCGGCACATTAAATCAATCACTTTTTCATCTACCAGTTCGTTTTTAAATACCACAGTCAGAAACTTTGAGCAGCCTCTCAAGTTCCTTCAGTGAACAAGGCTTATTATGTAAATGTTCTTAATAGAGTTGACGCTGATGATGTCTAAAAAAATTTATTCGAGAGCACACAGTCCCAAATATTTGCCATAACCATCATCTCGCACACTCTTACAATGACACAACGAGCATATGAGAGATTCTATTTTTATGCTTTCTTTGATATCAAATACTTTGCTTAAGATAACCAATTTTAATGAGCTATTCTTCGTCACCTTTGAGCTTTATTCATAATTGGCTAAACAGTTTGTAAGGATACTTGTGATAAATACGTGAAAGTTTTCGTCATCTAAAATGATAATCTAATGGGCTCTAATAGGAGTTGATATAATGTCTAAATTTTTTTTTATACTCGCGTTATGGTTAATTACACCACTCACTTGCGCCGCTACGCCTATTCACTTTAAAAGTGGTACAACACAATCTCAATTATTAGAATTATATACTTCACAAGGTTGTAGCAGTTGTCCGCCCGCAGAAAAATGGCTTAGTCAGTATTTAGCTAAGCCCTACTTATGGCAACAAGTAATTCCTATCAACTTTCATGTAGATTACTGGGATAACCTTGGTTGGCCAGATCCTTACGCTTCTTCAGTGTTTACTCAGCGCCAACGAGCTTATAAAGCGCTAGGCAATACACGTGTTGTGGCTACGCCAGGCTTTGTTGTTAATGGACGGGGTTGGCATGGATGGTTTTACGGTAAAGCCCTGCCTATTCTAAAACCTAAAGACGTTGGTATTTTGAATTTAGTTATTGATGACAACAAAGTAAGTGCGCGATTTAAGCCTTTTTTATCCAACAACGATAAATTGGTCCTCAATATCTCACGCGTCGGATTTGGGTTAACAAACGCCATTCATCGTGGTGAGAATGCAGGAAAATTACTTAAGCATGACTTCGTCGCTTTAAGCTTTCAGAAACTTGCATTTCATCAATCAACAAAGTTTTATGCACTATCGGCAACACTATCCGAGCCGGTAGTAGAAACTAATAAGCAAGGTATTGTCGCGTGGGTAACAAAAGACGGTAATCCAACACCTATCCAGAGTGTCGGCGGTTTTTTGAATTAATTTTTCCATTCGAAAATAGTTTTCTTTTAATTTCAATATTGAGAACAGGCGCGTAATTGAGTGCTTGCGGTTAGCCCACTGAACATTAGGCAACAGTTAACAACAACACCTGTGCTTGCACTTTATCCCAGACATAAAAAAGGGCTGCCGAAGCAACCCTTATGCTAAGTATGGTATTTAGCAGAAGCTAAACATTAGTCCACTGAACCTTAGGCAATAGTTAGCAACAACACCTGTGCCTGCACCTATCAGTTTATTTCAGACATAAAAAAGGGCTGCCGAAGCAACCCTTATTCTAAGTATGGTATCTAGCAAATG